>JAHDYN010000034.1:9882-10481 GCA_023383735.1 Gammaproteobacteria bacterium
TCCACAGGACTTCCGGCCCGCCGCTCCCGGCCTGCTGGCGGGCCAGCTCGGCCGCAAAGGCCTGCCGGAATGCCGGCAGCTCCGCCTCCGGCAGCGAGAGGCCCGCGGCCATCGCGTGCCCGCCAAAGCGGATCGTCAGGTGAGGCAGGCGGGCAAGGGCGGCAGCGATCGCATCGCGCACGTGCAGGCCTTCGATGGAACGCGCCGATCCGCGCAGCATGCCGGGCTCCATGGCACGGGCGAAGGCGATCGCGGGCTGCCCGGTCCGCTCACGGATGCGGCTGGCGACCAGTCCGATGACGCCCGCATGCCAGCGCTCATCGAACAGGCAGCTTGACCCGTAGATCCCGGCCCCGGAGGCCTCAAGCCCATCGAGCAGCGAGGATGCCTCGTCCTGCATGCGGTCCTGGAGTGTGCGGCGTTCGCGGTTCAGACGCTCGAGTTCACCCGCCAGGGTGCAGGCCTCGTCCGCATCGCCAGCCAGCAGGCACTGCACGCCGATGGTCATGTCGTCGAGGCGACCGGCCGCGTTCAGCCGGGGCGCGATGGCATAGCCGAGGTCGGCCGCGCGCGCATCCCCCGGATTGCGGCCCGCCACG
>JAHDYN010000035.1:0-5712 GCA_023383735.1 Gammaproteobacteria bacterium
CGGCTGCGGCCGAGCGGGCAGTCGGGCTTGATGGTCTCGAGCCTGTCAGCTTTCGACCGCTACCAGCAGCAGGATGCCTGGACGTGGGAGCACCAGGCGCTGTTGCGCAGCCGGGCGGTGGCCGGCGATCCCGGCGTCAAGGCCGCCTTCGAGGCGCTGCGCGTGCACGCGCTCACCAGCTACGTCCGCCGTGACAAGCTGGCCACCGAGGTCGCCGAAATGCGCCAGCGCATGCGCGCCGAGCTGTCGCAGGGCACGGACGAGCGCTTCGACGTGAAGCAGGATCCCGGCGGCGTGGCCGATATCGAGTTCATGGTGCAGTACCTCGTGCTGCGCGAGGCGCACCGTTTCCCCGATCTCGTGCGCTGGTCGGACAACATCCGCCAGCTGGAAGCGCTGGCTGCGCACGGTATCCTGTCGCCGGCTGATGCGGAGCTGCTGGCCGAGACCTATCGGGAATACCGGCGGCATATCCACCACCGCAACCTGGCCGGCCGTTCCGGGCTCGTGCCCCATGCCGAAGTCGCCGACCTTCCGGTCACGGTCACGCGCCTCTGGCAGTCCGTGTTTTATACTGCCGCACCGGTCAAGCAGGATGAAGTGTCATGACGGCCAGAGCGGCAAAGGAATCCGCGTTGATACAGCCCAACGCAGAACATCACTACAAGGTGACGGCTGAGGATCTGCCGCTGTCCTGCCCGATGCCCGGCATGCACCTGTGGAACTCGCATCCGCGCGTCTATCTGCCGCTGGTTCCCGGCGAGCGGGTCAAGTGTCCGTACTGCGGGGCCAGCTATACGCTGGTGAAGTAGCCGCTGCCATGCTGGTCGTGACCGGCGGTGCCGGCTTCATCGGCAGCAACCTGGTCCGTGCGCTCAATGCCGCCGGCCGCAGCGACATCCTGGTGGTCGACGATCTGCGCGATGCGCACAAGGTGCTGAACCTGTCCGACTGCCGGATTGCCGACTATCTCGACATGCGCGACTTCCAGTCACGTATCAGTGCCGGGCAGGAACTCGCACCGAAGCTCGAGGGCATCTTTCACCAGGGTGCCTGCACCGACACCACCGAGTGGGATGGCCTTTTGATGATGCAGGCCAACTACGAGTATTCGAAGCAGGTGCTGCACTATGCGACGGCGCGCAAGCTGCCGCTGGTCTACGCCTCGTCGGCGTCGGTCTACGGGGCCGGTCGCGAGTTCCGCGTCAGCGAGGACTGCGAACGGCCGATCAATGTCTACGCCTTCTCCAAGCTGATGTTCGATCGCCATGTCCGGCAGCACACGGCCAGCTTCCGTGCGCCCGTCATCGGCCTGCGTTACTTCAATGTCTACGGGCCGGGCGAAGCGCACAAGGGCAGGATGGCCAGCGTCATTCACCATTTCAACGAACAGCTGAAAACAGGCGACGAGGTGCGGCTGTTCACGGGCAGCGACGGCTATGCCGATGGCGGACAGTTGCGCGACTTCATCCACGTCGATGACATCGTCGCGGTGAACCTCTGGGCGCTGGAGCGCGGCAAGTCGGGGATCTTCAACGTCGGTACCGGTCAGGCGCGCAGTTTCAATGACGTTGCCAATGCGGTGCTCAGGTGGCATGGGCGCGGGCGGATCAGCTACATCCCGTTTCCGGCCCATCTGCAGGGCAGCTACCAGAGCTATACGCAGGCGGACCTCGCCGGCCTGCAGGCGGCCGGATATTCCGCAGCCTTTATCCCGATAGAAACCGGTGTGCCGCGGTACCTCGATGCACTGAGCTGAGAACCCATCTGGATCAATGGGTTATACTGCGCCCGTTTCCAGAGGAGATTGCCCCCACTCGCGTGCTTCGTCTTGTCTTTCCGATTCTGCCCCTCCTTGTCAGTGTTGCGTTGTTGCTGGCCGGCGGCGGGTTGCTCAGCACCCTGCTGGCGATGCGTGGTGGTCTCGAAGGTTTCAATGAACTGATTCTGGGCCTGATCATGTCAGGCTATTTCGTCGGATTCTTCCTCGGTACCTTCGTCGCCCCGCTGCTGATCCGGCGGGTCGGGCACATTCGCGCCTTTGCCTTCTATGCGGCGCTGGCTGCAACCACGGTTCTGATCTACCCGCTGTGGGTAAACGCGCTCGCCTGGACCTTGCTGCGCGTGCTGACCGGGCTGGCCCTCGTGGGTCTCTGCACGGTGATCGAGAGCTGGCTGAATGCCCAGGCGCGGCCGGACCAGCGCAGCCGCGTGTTTGCGGTGTACATGGTGGTGAGCCTGCTGGCGCTGGCCGCGGGCCAGCTTCTGCTGGACCTGCAACCGCCGCGCAGCTTTGTGCTGTTCAGCGTGGTTGCCATCCTGATCTCCCTGGCGACATTGCCGGTGGCGTCCACGCTGCTTCCGCAACCCGTGATGCCGCCCGCGCCGCGCTCGAATGTCTTCCAGATCTCCGGCCGGGCGCCGAGCGCGGCCATCGGCGCCGTGCTGTCAGGCCTGATGCTGGGCGCGTTCTGGGGCATGGGTCCGGTATACGCGCTCGAGTCGGGCCTCGACCGGTCCGGCATCGGTCTGTTCATGGGCATCACGATCTGTGGCGGCGCGGCGCTGCAGTTCCCGATCGGGCAGCTGTCGGATCGCGGCGACCGTCGCACGACGCTCGCGGCCGTCAGCGTGACGGCTGCGCTGACCGCGCTGCTGGCTGCGGTCATCAGCCCCGGACCGGGCCTGCTGCTGTATGCGATGTTCTTCGTCTTCGGTGGCCTGGCTTTCGCGCTCTACCCGCTGTGCGTTGCGCATCTTCTCGACCAGTTGCCGGCTGAGTCATTGCTGGCGGGATGCAGCGCGCTGCTGCTTCTCAATGGCATCGGTGCGGCGCTGGGGCCGGTCATCGCCGGATATCTCATGCACCGCTTCGGTCCCGACAGCCTGCCGGGCTTGTATGCCTTTGCCTGCGGCCTGCTGGCGCTGGTTGCGGCCGGACGGCGCCTGCTCACGGACCGCCGGCTGCTGTTCAATCGGGCGCGCTTCCATCCGATGTTGCGCACCACGCCCTCCGCCCTGGAGCTGCTGCCGGAAATTCCGGAAACGCCACCTGAAGGATATTCACCATGAGTGCCACGACTGCAGCCCAACCGATGTTGCTTGCCACCGATCTGGACGGAACCTTTCTCGCTGGTGCCCCGGCGCGGCGCCAGCAACTGTACCGGCTGGTTGTCGCGCATCCGGAAATCAGGCTGGCCTGGGTTACCGGCCGCGGCCTGGAGAACGTGTTGCCGCTGCTGGCCGACCCGCTGCTGCCCGATCCCGACTACGTGATCTGCGATGTCGGTGCAACGGTCATCCGCACTTCCGACATGCAGCCGATACAGCCCCTGCAGGCAGAGATCGAATCGCGCTGGCCGGGCGAGCATGCCGTGGCGCTGGCCATGTCCAGGTTCACCGGCCTCATCCGCCAGAACGTGCCGCAGCAGCGACGCTGCTCGTACTGGTGCCAGCCGGAACTGCTGAACGAGTTGCGCAGCGAGATCGAGGCCGTGGCGCGCGGCCTGTACTGCGAGGTGCTGTACTCGGCAGACCAGTACCTGGACATCCTGCCGCGCGATACCGACAAGGGCAGCACGCTCGGCATGCTGGTCAGGCATCTGGGCGTTGACTCGCCCCATGTGCTCGTGGCCGGCGACACCCTCAACGACCTGTCGATGTACACGGAGGGCTATGCAGGCGTCTGTGTCGGTGACTCCGAGCCGGCCCTGCTCGCCGCGACGGACGCCATGGACAACGTCCTGCATGCCAGGGCCACCGGTTGCGGCGGGATCCTCGAGGCGATCGACCATTTCGGAATGGCCGATGTGCAGCAAGCCGTTTCGAATGCCAGGCCGGATCCGGAGTACGGCAAGGCCGGGCTGGTGATGGTCTACCACCGCCTGCCGTACGAGGAGAAAATCGTTGACGGGAAACCGGTGCGCAGCCGGCACAGTTCGCCGAACGGCATCATCCCCAGCCTCCTGAGTTTCTTCGGCGACGGTCATCCCGGATCATGGGTTGCCTGGAGCGTGGAGAGCCGCAAGGGCGACAGCTTCGAGGCGCACACCGCTGTCGATGTGGAGCGCTATCCGCATCTCACTGCAGCGCGTGTACCGCTGACCAGGAACGAAGTCGATGTGTTCTACAAGCGCTTTTCCAAGGAAGCGTTCTGGCCGGTCATCAATACGTTCTGGGAACGTGCGCGGTTCAACGAGGATGACTGGCAGATCTTCAAGGACGTCAATCGCCGCTTTGCCGAGGCCGCGGCAGCCGAAGCGGCGCCCGGGGCCGTGGTCTGGCTGCATGACTACAACCTGTGGATGGTGCCCTCGACGCTGCGGGAGCTGCGCCCGGACCTGAAGATCGCGTTCTTCCACCACACGCATTTTCCGGCCGGCGACATCTTCAACGTCATTCCGTGGCGCCGGGAGATTCTCGGCAGCCTGCTCGCCTGCGACTACATCGGCTTTCATATTCCGCGCCACGTGGAGAATTTCGTCGATGCGCTGCGCAGTGCGGTTCCCGTCGATATCGTCTCCAGTGCCTCCTGTGCGCCGCGCTTCCTGACCTTTGGCTGTGCGGTCGGCGTTGCCACCATGGCCACCGGCCTCCGGCATGGAGAGCGGACGGTGCGCCTGGGTGCACATCCGGTGGGTACCGATGTGGGCCGGATCCGTGAGTGCATGGCGCTGCCGCAGGTGCAGTCGGACATCGCGACCATCCGCACCGAGATCGGTGACAGGAAGCTGGTGCTCGCCATCGAGCGCCTCGACTACGGCAAGGGCATCCTCGAGAAGCTGCAGGCCTTCGAGCGCCTGCTGGACTCCGATCCGGCAATGCGCGGTACGCTGACCCTGATGCTGGTCTGCGTGCCCGCTGCCAGGGAGATGACGGTCTATCGTGCGCTGCAGACGCAGATCGACCAGGCTGTCGGCCGGATCAATGGCCGCTATTCCACGCTCGACTGGACGCCCGTGCGCTTCTTCGCCCGTTCCCTGCCATTCGAGGAAGTGGTGGCCCACTATGCGGCGGCCGACGTCATGTGGATAACGCCGTTGCGCGACGGCCTCAATCTCGTCGCGAAGGAATTCGTCGCGACGCACGGCGTCCACGGCTCAAGTGGCGTGCTGGTGCTGTCCGAGTTTGCCGGTGCCGCGGCCGAGCTGAAGGGCGCCCTGCTGACCAACCCGCACGACCAGGCCGACCTGGTCGCCACTCTCAGGCTGGCGCTGACCATGACCGATGGCGAGCGGGACAGTCGCCAGCGCACGCTCTTCGAGATCGTTTCCCGCTTCGACCTGGCCCGCTGGGGCCAGGACTTCCTGCAGGCGGTCCGCGAGTAGTTCCCTGCGGACCTGCTAGCCGGTGGCGGTTGCCGGTGTCACCAGATGAATGGTCTGCGTCGGGAAGGCAAACTCGATTCCCGCGGCCTGCAGCGCGCTGATCAGGCCAAGGTTTATGCGTTGCTGCACGTCCATGAACTTGCCATAGTCGGGATCCCTGACGTAATAGACGACCTCGAACTCGAGCGCCGAGGCGCCAAACGTCGCAAGGTGCGCGCGGTCGAAGCGGCTCAGCGTCTCGCGCTCGATGATCTCCCTGACCATGTCCGGCAGCTTGCGCAGCTTCTCCGGCGGCGTGTCGTAGGTGACGCCGAAGCCGAACAGTACGCGACGCTCCGACATCCGCTTGTAGTTGCGGATCCGGCTGTTCAGCAGATCGCTGTTT
>JAHDYN010000035.1:5722-10462 GCA_023383735.1 Gammaproteobacteria bacterium
CGCCAGCAGGTCGGCGTTCGACATCACGATCTGCTCGCCGGACAGGCTGCGCAGATGGGTGGTCTTCAGCCCGACGCGCTCAACGGTGCCGGTCAGGTCGCCGACGACGATGAAGTCGCCGATCACGACCGGCTGGTCCAGGGCGATGGCGATCGATGCAAACATGTCGCCCAGAACGTTCTGGGCGGCCAACGCCACCGCAATGCCGCCGATGCCGAGACTCGCCACGAGCGTCGTCACGTCGAAGCCCAGGTTGTCGAGGACCATGAGCACCACAAGCGACCAGAGCGCCACCTGGGCGACAAAGCACAGGATGGAGGTGGTGGTCGCTCCGTTGGCATCAAGGTTCCGGTGCCGGGCGAGGTAACCGGAGAGCAGGCCACCGATTCCGGCGTGTGCCCACAATCCGGCCTGGACGATCAGCGCCAGCGTGAATACACGGGAGACGATCGGGCCGATCCGGTCCGGCAGTTCGAGAAACTGTGCGCCGCACAGCATTGCGACGGCGGCAATGAACCAGAAGTGCGTGGCCCGTATCGCGGCAGCAAGCGCATCATCGAGCGTGCCGTCGGTCTTCCGGGCAAAGGCCGTGAGACGCACGCGAACGACGCGGAACAGGAAAAGCATAGCGACGACAGACAGCAGGGCTGCGCCGGTTGCGCTGGCCCACTGAAGCGGGGAATTGCCCAATAGTTCCAGTGACAGTGTTTCCATGTCGGGTGCAATGATCCTTTCAGGCAGTGCGATGATTCGGAAGATGCGGCAGACTGAATGCCGCCGGCAGGCCCGATAAAAACACAATTGCCGAAGGTCTATCAAGCGATGTGGTCATTTTTTCACCACACCGGCGGGTGATGCGAACTTCGCCTGATGTCGTGCGAGAATGCGCCGGACACCGGAGGTGGCGAATGTTTAACCGGCGGGAAATGCTTGCAGGTGCGGCGGCACTGAGCGTAACAGCCTGTGGAGGGCTCACGGCGATGAATGCAGAACAGCAGCAGATGACTGAACAGGATCGGCGCAACGAGAAACTGGTGCGGGATTTCTGCCGTGACTGGTCGCTGCGCGATGTCGATGCCTTGCTGCCCTATCTGGCCGAAGACCTGCTCTACCAGATCGCGCCCGGGCAGCCGCTGATCACCAGCCGGGACCAGTTCGCGAAGCAGATGGGCCCCTTCCTGAAGAAGCTCGATTCGGTGCGCTGGGACATCCTGCGCTCATTTTCGGTTGCGCCGCTGGTGCTCAACGAGCGTATCGACTATTTCAATGCACCGCCGGGCGGGCTCAGCATGGAGTTCCACATCGCCGGACATTTCCTGATCGCCGATGGCGTGATCCGGGAATGGAAGGACTGGCCGGTGCCCGGCACCAAGCAGAAAGTGGGCAACAGCATCCGCGAGGCCTGAAGGCGCGCGTTACGCGAAGTCAGCCCACGCCAAAGACGACCCAGCAGCCGTAGATGGCGATGGCTTGAGTCAGCAATTCGCTGACCATCGACGGTATCTGCTTGTGCAGGATGTGCAATGGTATGGACGCCACGAAGACGCCGGTGAAGGCGAGTGCCCAGGCGGACCACGGTGTGCCGAGTCCATCGGCCACTACAGTCAGCGCGATACCGAGAGCTCCGGCGAGCAGTATCCGCCGAAGGGTGAAGATGGTTTTCGTATAGGCATGCCTCGTGTCGAGCACGTATTCCCTGGCACCGTTCACGTTCACCTCCTTGTAGCGGGCGAACATGAACAGCAGCCCGAAGGCGACCGAGCCATGCAATACCGGGAGCCAGTGGCCGACGAGCAGGGTGCTGAGGGGTGCCGGGGTTGCCTCCGCCAGCACGAAACTGCCTGCATAGGCCGTAAAGGGGATGCCGAAGCACAACGCGGCGAAGTTCAGGCGTGCGTACCATTTCAGCAGCGTTTTCCGTTCCGGGACTCGCGTGCCGAGCACGTGGTTCATGAAGTCGAAGGACATCCCGAAGGTCACCAGTCCGACGAGCAGCCATGCCACCTCCGGATTGCGCAGATGGGCCCAGAAGCAGAAACCCGCCAGGCCGAATCCGGCCGCGGTAAGCAGCTCGACAGTGCGCGCGTGCAGGTCGATGCCTGAAGTGGCAGCAAACATTTCTTCGCCGTGTTCAAGAGTGGGCATAGTCTACCGGCTATCTGCGGCGCAGCGGCTGCCGCTGTTTGTAAGTCAGTGACTTCCAGGCCCACTCAAAGGGCCCGAAGTGATGGCGGTGCAGCCACCAGTTGCTGAAGGCGATCTGCACGACCCAGATGCCGGCGGTGACGAGATACAGGTAGTAGCCGGTGAACTGCCCGTACAGTCCGAAGCCCACGGTATAAAACAGCAGGCCGCACAGGATCGACTGGCCCAGATAGTTGCTGAGCGCCATGCGGCCGACCGTCGCGAGCCGCGCGGCAAGCCAGCTGTGCGGAAAGTGGCGGCAGAGCAGAAGTATGAGCCCGAGATGGCCGAGCCCCACGGCCATGCGCCTGAAGTCATAGTGAATCAGGTTGCGCGCTTTCAGGATCGGGTCGAAGTCGCTGCTGATCAGTCCGGCGGTTTCCCACGCAGCCAGCGGCAAGCCGATCCCGTAACCCAGCAGCAGCAGCAGGTAGCTGCGCGGCGCTGCTGTCATGCCGAGAATGCCCGCGCGCAGCAAGGCCATGCCGACCAACATTGCGCCCAGTGAATCCAGCAGCATCCACTTCACGCCGACCACCAGCAGCAGGATGAGGCTGGTCTGCAGCTTCGACACCAGGAACTCGCCGATCGCACCGCTGCCGGTGATGCGGATCAGTTCCCGGGTCTTCGGCGAATCGAGATCCGGGTGCGCGCGCTGCTCGATGGCTTCCCAGGCCTGCAGGCGCTTCGTGACTGACGGGTCGGTGTCGGCAGCCAGTGCCGGTGCGAGCTGTGCCGCCGCGTACTCCTGTTGCAGCTGTATCGAGTCCTGCCAGTTCATCGCGCGCAGCCCGCCCTGAACCAGGAACACCGCCAGCGCCAGCAGCAACAGGCTGCGGGGTTGGAGTTTGCGCAGCGGGTACAGCACGAGGCCGCACAGCGCATAGATGAACAGGATGTCTGCCGGCCACAGCAGCACGAACAGGTCGAACAAACCGAACAGCATCAGAAAGCCGAGACGCCGGTAGTAGATCCGAGCGCCGCCGGTGCCTGGCGTGCGCTCGTCGAGACGATTGACCATCAGCAGCATGCCGGCGCCGAACAGCATGGAAAACAGCGCGCGCTGACTGCCCTCGAACAGGGTGTGCATGATGGCCCAGGTCTGCAGCGGGGCACCGCCCCAGCCGGCAGCCGCCACCGGGTAGTCGTAGATGGCCTGTGGTCCGGCAAAAGACCAGATGTTCATCAGGAGTATGCCGAGCACCGCCACCCCCCGCGTCGCATCCAGGGCGTGGATGCGTTCGGCCAGTGGCAGTGGTGTCGCAGCCTGGTTCAGGTGCCTGCTCCTTGCGGTGGGCCGTTCTGCACGGGCCGGGTACCGGCCTCCTGGCGCCGCTTCGCGATGTCGACGGCGGTCATGATGACCACCGCCATGATGATCGGCTCACCGATGTTGCCGAAAATGCCGCCGGTGCTTGCAAACGGCACCGCAAAGAAAGCCAGCGCGCCGAGCGAACCCAGGGTCAGCCATTTCCAGCCGCTTCTGCGCCACAGAAAGATGCCGAAGATGATCAGCATGGTGGTCAGCGTGATCGCGGGGATCGGCGGGATGGGTTTGCCGGCCCCGACATCCGCATCGGGTCCGCAGGCGGTGTATTCGGCAATGTGGGTCGTATACCGCAGGGTGTCTGCAAAGCAGGAGGGATAGAGGCTCGACTGCGAAAACAGCCACAGGTCGTGTGCGATGAAGTACACGGCGAGCAGGCAGAAGGCAGCCATCACGGTCTTGTGCTGTGCCATGCGGAAGCCGGCCTCCCGAGCCATCGCGCCGATGGCGATGAATGTCATCGGCAGGCTGATGTAGTGGGCCAGGAAGCGCACGGTATTGAGGTTCATCAGCAGATCGCCCTCGCCAAGGGTGCTGCCGATGGCGATGACGGCGTTGTCATACCACAGCAGGAGCAGTGGCAGCGTCGCGTACAGCAGGCCGTTGCTCCGGTAATGCAGATAGTGGCGCGCTGCCCAGAGCAGCACGCCGAAGTCGACGATGGCGATGATCAGGTATGCGATGGACAACATATGGATTCATTCCAGCACATTGGCGATGCCCCCGGCATCTATAATCCCGCGCCGTGGCCATTTTGCGGCCATGATTCGCCAGGGAGCCAACAAACGATGCATGCCCGTGCGCGTGCCAGCTGTCTGCTGGCACTGTCATTCGGCGCCACCATTGCCTTTGCACCGCCCCTTGCGCTCGCCGGAACCGGCGACGCCGAGGTCGTGGTGACCGGCACGCGCCTGCCCCTGACCCCCGCCGGCCTCGCGCAGAACGTGACCGTGATCGAGCATGCCGAGATCATGGCCAGTCACCCCTCGGGTATCGAAGACGTGCTCTCGCGCGTCACGGGCATCTACGTCGATCAGGCGGGTTCGGCAGGCGGCTTCATGTCGATGTACCTGCGCGGCGCCGAGAACAGCCACCTGCTGATCCTGCTCGATGGCGTGCGGCTGAATGACCCGACCACCACCCGTGGCAGCACCTACGACCTGTCGTCCATCGACGTGAACCAGATCGAGCGCATCGAGGTGCTGCGCGGGCCGGCCTCCGCGGTCTAC
>JAHDYN010000036.1 GCA_023383735.1 Gammaproteobacteria bacterium
CCACATCGAGAATCACGCCGATGCCGGCCGCATGCAGCGCCTGCACCAGTGCGCGGAATTCATCGGTTTGGCCGGCCTGGTCGCGGTGCCGGCAGTAACCGGGGTGCGGGCTGCACAGGGAATGGGGACCGTAGCCCCAGTAGTTGTGCAGGCCCTTGTCGGCCACGGAAGCGGGCACATCCTGCTCATCGAAGGCAGCGACCGGCAGCAGCTGCACGTGCGTGATGCCGAGATCGCGCAGATAGGGGATCTTTTCGATCAGCCCGGCCCAGGTGCCGGGTTGTGCCACGCCGGCCGAGGGGTGTCGGGTGAAGCCGCCGACATGCAGTTCATAGATGATGGCGTTTTCGAGATGGCGTGGCGGCGGTCGCGGCAGGCTGCGCTCGGGCGGCCTGGTCACGATGCCCCGCAGGCCGAGGGCGGATGCCGGTGCGGCGATGTTCGCGCTGCGGTTCCAGTGGCGATCGCTGACGGCGCGGCACAGCGGGTCAAGCACCTCCCGCGACGCTGCTGCCGGCGTGTCAGCAACGCCTTCGGCCTGCAACGGCAGGGTGACGCGCCATGTGTAGTGGGTGCCCACCGGCAGCTCGCGCACCGCGACATGCCAGAAGAAGAAACTGCGGTTTGTGCGCGGGTCGAGCCGGATGACCTGCAGCGGCACGGTTGCTGCGGCATCGGCATACAGCAGCAGTTCAAGGCTCGCGGCCTGCCGGCTGTAGACGCAGAAGTTGGTGCGCGCCGGACTCCAGGTCGCACCGGGCGGGTGGCGCGATCCGGCCTCCGTCGCGAAGGGGCTGCTCACTGCGCGTCAGCCTGGAAAGCGAATATCTGTCGCCAGTCATGGCGCATGCTCACGACCATCCATCCGTTGGCATTTGCGGCGTCAAGCGAGGCGCGGTTCTTCTCATCATAGATATGGTCGCGCTCGAAGTCGTCATGCTTGATGAGAACCTGCAGGCTGCGCGAGCCGGCGCTGCCCTGGCTGTAGCGAAGCATGTCGATGTCGCCGCCGGAGCGGACATTGCCCACGGCCAGTATCGGGCGCTGGCCGATGTGCTGGTCGATGCTGAGCGTTTTCACCGGCCCGTCGTTCAGTGCATGCACGCTGGCAAGGCGGCGCAGCACCGGTTTGCCGTCCTCGTCACGCAGCGTGGTGACCACGCTGCTGCCGATCACGTCGTCGCTGGAAATGCCGTAGGCCTCGCTCGCCAGTATGCGCGCAATGTCCACGCTGCCGGCCGAGACGACGAAATTGTGGAATCCGTTGGCCCGCAGCCAGGCCAGCAGCTCGCGCATCGGCGTGTAGGCGAGGCGTGCCCACGGCTGTTTGAAGCGCGGATGCCGGGCATTGCCGATGAACTCGCGCGCCTCGCTGCGGAAGGCTTCCTGCGTGCGGCCGGCATAGGCGACGGCAAGCAGCTGGAA
The DNA here is from genome assembly GCA_023383735.1 of Gammaproteobacteria bacterium. Taxonomy (GTDB): domain Bacteria; phylum Pseudomonadota; class Gammaproteobacteria; order Steroidobacterales; genus SHZI01. The sequence goes on from JAHDYN010000036.1 coordinate 1,426, forward strand.
CACGGCATCGTCCGGCGCCTCCTGCAGGTACTTGCTGTCCAGCCGCAACGCTGCCATGAACGGCATCTGCGTGCGCCATTCAGGATGTTCGGCTTCGCGCTCGCGCAGGCCCTTCAGGGCAAAGAGCGCCTGCGGACCGGGTTTTTCCGGCCACAGCGTGCCGTCATCGTCGAACACGGCGATACGCGCGGACGGGGTCACATAGCCGGAGCTGCCGGGCGTGCTGATGTCGCGGACGAAATCGAGGATGCGCTGCTTGCCCGGCCCGTCGCGCCAGGCGGGGAGGGGGTCGTCCGCCGCCTGGCACAGCGTGGCCAGGGCGATGCCGGCGAGCAGCAGCAATACGCGACTCAACATGGAGGTCCTTCGGTTCTTGTGCAGCGCACATAGTACCGGGGTCGCTGCCCGGGTTGTATGCAGGGGTGTATAGTTGCCCGCATGCTTGCCGGTCTGAAAATGCGCGCCCTGCTGCCAGCCTTCATCCTCGTGGCGCAGTTCGCCGTGCTCCCCTGTGTGATGGCCATGCCGACGGAGTCGGCGGGCGATTGCGAACACTGCGACAGCGCCGCCCGGCCCTCGCACTGCCTGGTTGCTGCCGAGGAGTCGGCGGTGGATGCCGGCATCAATGCCCCTGATCGCTTGCGCGCGGCTGCCCCGTCGGACGATGTTTTCAGTTTCCTTCCCCTGCCGGCTGCACCCAGGGCGCTGCTGCGCGCCGAATCCGGGGCAACCGCAATCGCGCGCCGTACCGGGCGCCACAGCGGCGATCCGCCTCTCAACCTGCTCCATGACAGATTCCTGATCTAGACACTCCCTCGACGGCTGACCCACACCGGTTCAACTCGAGGAGACTGTTCATGCGCGATACCAAGGGGCCGGTTGCCCCCGTTTGCAACCCCATTGCCGATCCGGCACGGCGGACCTTTGTCCGCGGACTTGCCATCGGCGGCATTACCGCAGGGCTCGGCCTGTGGCGGAGTCCGGCCTTCGCACTCGACGGCCAGTACACGCCGGAGATCCTTCGCGGTACGGACTTCGATCTGCGCATCGGCGCACTGCCGGTCAACATCACCGGTCGTCAGCGCCTCGCCACCGTGGTCAACGACTCACTGCCGGCGCCCACGCTGTACTGGCGCGAGGGCGATACGGTCACGCTGCGCGTCACCAACAACCTGGCCGACTCCAGTTCCATACACTGGCATGGGGTGTTGCTGCCGGCCGCGATGGATGGCGTGCCGGGGCTCAGCTTCAACGGCATCGAGCCGGGCGAGACCTTTGTCTACCGCTTCCCGGTGCGTCAGGCAGGCACCTACTGGTATCACAGCCATTCGGGCCTGCAGGAACAGACCGGTGTCTACGGCGCGATCGTCATCGAGCCGCGCTCGCCGGACCCCGTGCAGGCCGACCGCGACTACGTGGTCGTGCTGTCCGACTGGACCGATGAAAATCCGGCCCGCGTCGTTGCGAAGCTCAAGAAGCAGTCGGACTACTACAACTTCGGCAAGCGCACTGCGGGCGACTTTCTGCGCGATGTCCGCCGTGACGGGTTTTTCACCACGGTTGCCGAGCGGCGCATGTGGGGCCAGATGCGCATGAACCCCATGGATCTCGCCGATGTCAGTGGCTACACCTATACCTACCTGCTGAACGGCAAGCCGCCGGCCGCCAACTGGACCGGCCTCTTCAGTCCCGGCGAGCGCATCCGCCTGCGTTTCATCAATGCCGGTGCGATGACCATCTTCGATGTGCGCATCCCCGGCCTGCAGCTGACCGTCGTCGGCACCGACGGACAGCCTGTCGATCCGGTCACGGTCGATGAGTTCCGCATCAGCGCCGGCGAGACCTACGACGTGATCGTCGTGCCGGACAAGGACCAGGCCTACACGCTGTATGCCCAGTCCATGGACCGCAGCGGGTTTGCCGCCGGCACCCTCGCCCCGCGCGCCGGCATGCGTGCTGTCGTGCCGGTGCCCGATCCGCGCGTGCCGCTCACCATGGCCGACATGGGTCATGCGATGCCTGCCGGTTCCGGTGACGGGATGGACCATTCGACGATGGATCACTCTGCACACGGCGAGCATGCTGGCCACGACATGTCAGCCATGCAGGACAGTGCCGCGCCTGCGACCATCCACCATGCGCCGACGGAATACGGTCCGGCCGTGGACATGCGCGTGGATCAGCCCTCGACACGCCTCGACGATCCCGGCGTGGGCCTGCGCGACAACGGCCGGCGCGTGCTGACCTACGCTGATCTCGCCAGCCGCTTTGCCGATCCCGATGGCCGCGAGCCCGGGCGCACCATCGAGCTGCATGTGACCGGCAACATGGAGCGCTACCGGTGGTCCTTCAACGGCCAGACGATGGAGGAGGCCGGCCCGATCCGGCTCACGCACGGCGAGCGGATCCGTTTCCTGCTCGTCAACGACACCATGATGGATCATCCGATCCATCTGCACGGCATGTGGAGCGATCTCGAAGACGAGACCGGTGCCTTCAAGGTCCGCAAGCACACCATCAACATCAAGGCCGGTCAGCAGCTGAGTTACCGCGTGACTGCCGATGCCTTCGGGCGCTGGGCCTATCACTGCCACCTGGCGCTGCACATGGCGGGGATATTCCGCGTCGTCATTGTGGACCGCGACGGTGCCGATGCCGCCGACCACGGGGGGCATCAGCATGGTTAAGCAATTGACAAAGGCCACCCGCCTGGCGGCGCTGTGCATGCTCGTGTCGGGCATGACAGCGGTGCACGCCGAAGATGAGCGCGATGCCGCCTTTCCGGAGCTCACCGTCAGCATGAGCAAGGACATGCCGGAAGATCCGGTGCACTGGATGCTGCTCTTCGACGAGTTCGAGTGGCAGAACCAGCGCGACGACAATGTGCTGGCCTGGGATGCCCATGCGTGGATCGGCACCGACCAGCACCGCGCCCTGTTGCGCGCCGAGGGCGAGCGTGCCGACGGCAGCACCACCGAGAATCGTCTCGAACTGCTGTGGGTACGTCCGGTCGCCGCGTACTGGGACCTCGTCGCGGGCCTGCGCATGGATACCGAGCCGGAGCGCACGCGCAACTATGTGGGCATCGGCATGCAGGGGCTCGCCCCGCAGTGGATCGAAGTCGAGGCAACCGTGTGGGCCGGTGAAAGCGGACAGACGGCGGCGACGCTCAAGCTCGAGTACGAGCTGCTGCTCACCAACCGCCTGATCCTTGCGCCGAAAGTCGAAACCGATGTGTATGGCGAAGACGACGAAGAAAACGGGATCGGCAACGGGCTCAGCAGCCTGAAAGCCGGCCTGCGCCTGCGTTACGAAATCCGCCGCGAGTTCGCGCCCTATGTCGGTATCGAGTGGACGGGCAAGTTCGGCGATACTGCCGATATGGCCCGCAACCACGATGAAGCGGTGCGTGATGCGCATGTCGTGGCGGGCCTGCGCTTCTGGTTCTGAGCAGGGGAAGGGTCGCCATGCAGGCTGTTGACTGTCCGTTGTGCCGCGAAGCTGCGGCCCCGGCCCCAACCCCGGTGTTGTGGCGTGATGACAGCTGCCGGGTGGTCAGTGCCGCTGACGCTGACTACCCGGCTTTCCTGCGCGTGATCTGGCAGGCGCATGTGCGCGAGATGACGGATCTCGATCCGGCCAGCCAGCAGCACCTGTTGCGCGTGGTGCTGGCCGTCGAGCGCGTGCTGCGTACCGTGCTCTCGCCCGACAAGATCAACCTCGCCACGCTCGGCAACCAGGTTCCGCACCTGCACTGGCACGTGATCCCGCGCTTTGCCGACGATGCCCACTTTCCGGATCCGGTCTGGGCGGAGCGGCGGCGTGCAGGTGTGGCACACACGGTGGATGAACGACGACTGACGAGCGCGCTGTCGTCCGCGCTCGATGGCTGAGGAGGCCGTTGCACATGAGTTCCTCTCCGAAAGCGAACAGGCCGGGCATTGTGGCGGGTTTGTTGTTGTCCGGGCTGATGCTGGTCAGTGGCACGTGCCAGGCACATGCAGTCATCAATGAAGCGGAGGCGCCTGCGGGTGAGTTTTCCTTCGTCACGCTGCGTATCACGCATGGCTGTGGCACGCAGCCCACCACCGAGGTGCGCATGAAGATTCCCGACGGTGTGCTCCGGGTGTCGCCGCGATTCGAGCCGGGCTGGGTGGTGGAGAAGCGCATGCGGAAGCTGGCCGAGCCGTACAAGAACGAGACGGGGCAGTTGGTCACCGAGACAGTAGACGAGATCATCTGGAAGGGTGGTGCGCTGCCGGTCGGCTACTACGGCGAGTTCCAGCTGCGTGTACTGATGCCAAAGTCTGCCGGGAAGACACTGTGGTTCAAGACCATCCAGAATTGTGCCGCCGGCAGCATTCGCTGGATCGAGGTTCCGGCCGGCGGTCAGAGTCCCTTCAGTCTCGAGCACCCCGCACCGTTTATCAAACTTGTTGCCGCTGCGATCGTCCAGCCTTGAGCATGTACCGCGGTTTCCTGAAGGCAGCACTGGGCTGCCTCGTGCTGGTCACCGGTCCCGGCTTTGTCGAACCGGCCCTTGCACACGCGCGCTTTGAGACTGCATCACCGGCTCCCGGTGCCTCGCTGCAGACCGGTCCTTCGAGTATCAGGCTGCACTTCAACGAGCCGGTGCAGCCGGTGACGATGCGCATCGTCGATGTCACGGGCAGGGACCTGGCCTCGGGCCTGCCGGCACGCGCTGTCGATGCAGATGTCGTGCTCGAACTGCCGGATGCGCTGCCGACCGGAAGCTATATCGTCAGCTACCGGGTTCTGTCGGCTGATGCCCACCCGATCGCTGCGAGCTTTGATTTTCGGGTCGGTAGTGCCAGTGCGCAGGACGAAATGGCGGCGCGTGCCATTGCCGGCGGGCCTGAAGCTCCGGCGGCACCGTGGGCATTTCAGCTCGTGGTGGCGCGCGCTGCCTATATGTTCGGCCTGCTGCTGACCGCCGGTTCAGTACTGTTCATGTTGCTGGTTCCGTCGGTTGGCTTGCGACCGTACCTGGAACGGGCAGTTCCGGCCTACGCACTGTTTACCTTGCTGGCTGCACTGACCTATCTGCAGATAGGCGCCGCCGACATGCTGGGCAGTGAGCGGGTTCCTGATCTCGGCGCCTTGCGCGTGGCTGCCGGATCAAGTCTGGGCACCAGTCTCGGCGTTGCGTCGGTCGGTTTGATCATGCTGATCGTCGGCCGTTCGCGTCATGGCGGATGGCTGGTGCCGGCAGTTGCGTTGCTGCTCCTGAGCCGAGCCCTGACCGGTCATCCCGTATCCCGGGAACCGGGCTGGCTGCTGATGCCGGTGATGATGTTGCATGTGGCTTGCGCCGCGTTCTGGTACGCCGCGCTGCCACCGCTCTATCTGGCCCTGGCACGCTTGCCGCCGACAACGGTCGCCGATACGGTTGTGCGATTCTCGCGGGTGGCAATGCTGGCGGTTGCAGCATTGCTGACTGCCGGCCTGACAATGGCGCTGGTGCATGTGGCCGGTCCGTCGGCGGTCCTCGGTACCTGGTATGGCCAGCTGCTGGTGATGAAAAGCACCTGGTTCTCGGTGCTGCTGCTGATCGCCAGTTGGCACAAATGGTCGCTGACACCACGCCTCATGGCTGGCGAAGTGCGGGCAGTGCGCCGGTTGCGCGCAAGCATCGTGGTGGAAGGGATAATCATGACGCTGGTCGTGTTGATCTCGGTCAACGTGGCCAGCACCGCACCGGAAACCCTGCCGCGCAGGCCTGTGCCGGATTCTGCCGAACAGTCGCCGGCGCACAATGTCGCTGCATACACCGTCGAAGTCAGGAGTATTCGCGGAACCTGTCGCATGAAGCTGGCGGCGGGCAGCGTGGCGGGTACCTTCAGTCTGCGCTTCACTGATGCCGAGGGTGCCGCCATCTCGCCGTTGCAGATCGAGGTTTCGGTTGCGGTTCCGGCGCTCGGCATCGAACCGCTGCCAGCCGGGCCGGTCGTGGCCGGCATTGACGGCGCGTTCGAGGTTGGTGCGGTGTCCGTACCGGCTGGTGTCTGGACCATCCGGGTCGAAGCCCTGATCAGTGATTTCGAGCAGGAGTCGTTCGTCGTGGACATTCCTGCGCCCGGCTGACCCGCGCAGCGTGTGGATGAGCGGCTCGCGGGGTCCTTCTCAGTGGCTGGCCCGGCTGCGGATCCTGCGTGCAAGCAGACCGATGGCGGCGACCAGAAACAGCACAAAGCCGATGTTGAAGAACAGGTGATGGATATGCAGCAGCAGCGGGTTGCCAGGCGTTGAGCCGTGATCGGCCATATCGTGTGTTGCGGCACCGATACCAAGCAGGACAAACACGGCCTTGAGCAACAACCCGCCAAGACCGATCACTGATCCGCCTACGATCAGGCGATAGGGCCACTGCATGCGTGGCTTCACGGTCTGGTATCGGTGCGCCAACAGCAACAGGGTGCCAGCAATGAAAGCGCCAACCGCCATGGCTTCTGCCACGCTGAAGGCGCGCAGCACCCGGGTTGTGAGGATGCTTGCCAGTGCCAGGCCAAGTGCTGCTGCGACCAGTTGGTCAGTTCTTTTCATCGCCAATATCCTTGTGCGTGATCCTTGACGGAGGAGTCAGCAATCAGCCCCGGCTCAACGCCAGCCATTCCCCATCGTCGAACACCAGTTCGCGTTCCGGCCAGCGGACTGCGGCCAGCCGGCCCAGGTGTCGCGCGCCGGGCGCCAGCGGGCGTTCGCGGTGGCGCACACCGACGGAGAAATCCACGCAGAAGGCGTTGGATCGCGGTCCCAGCCATGCGCCGGCAGCCTGTCCCTTGAACAGGTCCGGTTCGCCGCGGGAATGACCCGGCGGTACGGCATGATCGCTCCAGCGCCAGTAGTGCCCGAAGATCACCGGCACCTCGTCCTGGTAGTCGTGCCACCAGGCGACGCGGTCCACCATGCGCCACTTGCCGGTGGCGTAGAAGGACTGGCGGGCCAGTCGCTCGACACCTGAAGTCAGCACGCGGATCGGGTTGTTCATCTGGAAGTGCTCGTTCATCCGGCCGGTGGCCGGCAGCAGCGGCATGCGGGCCTGCTCGTCGGCCATCTTCGTTTCCCATTGCTCGTGCTCTTCAGCCAGGCTGTGCGACAGTGCGGAATCCTGTTGCAGCCACTGCCCGGCGCGCCGGTGATATTCGCGATAGATTTCCGTGAGCGGCTGTCGGCCGGATTCGGCGGCAAGCGCCAGCAGCGATGCCGGGTGCCAGGCGGCATGTACCACGCGCAGATCCTCGCGCGACAGCGTGAGCGGCAGGCTGGCGAGAAACGCCGGGAATCGCCCGCGCTGCGCCTCGCTCGCGCCCCGGCAATCCGGAAACCGGCCCCCGTCCTGATCGTGGTTTTTGGCAAAGAACCAGCCGTTGCCCGGCTTGCGCACGCCGCGCAGTACGCTGAGTTCGTGGTTGCCGAGCACGCATTGCGCCCTGCCGCCTGCGATCAGCGTCTGCACCAGCTCGATCACGCCCGGACTGTCGGGGCCGCGGTCGCAGAGGTCCCCGACGAAAACCAGGTGACGGCCCTCACGATGCTGCCCGTCGGTGCCATAGCCAAGCTGTTGCAGCAGCGCATGCAGCGCATCGAGTTCGCCGTGTACATCGCCGATGATGTCGAGTGGACCGGCGGCCAGCGGTGCTTCAACGCTCATGCTCATTCAGACCGGTACCGTGACGGGGTCATAGTGCGAATCATGCGTGGCGCCTGCCACATGGGTATCGGGATTGAGGGTGGTGAGGCGGACGCCCTGTTCTTCGGCCGCCACCATCGACGCGCTGGCGCGCGGAATCCGCGCCGCTGCATAGCGCTGCAGGGCTTCGGGCGTTGTGCCGGCCGCGGCAATCGCACGGGCCAGGACGAACGCATCTTCCAGTGCGAGGTCGGTCGCCTGATCGATGAAGGGCGCCAGCGGATGTGCGGCATCGCCGAGCAGTGCCACCCGGCCCTGTGTCCAGGCCGGCAGCGGCTCGCGCAGGAAAATGCCGCGGGTCAGGGACTGCTCGCGCGGCGTGGCCATCAGCACGGTGCGCGCCAGCGTGTCGAAGTTGCGGAAAGCCGCCAGTACCGAGTCGATGCCGGAGGGCTTCTGCCAGTCTTCCTCGGACCAGCGATTGCTGCGGGCAAGCGCCAGCCAGGCGAGTTGCGAGCCCCGGCCGATACGCCGGCAACCGAGTTGCTGTCCGGGGCCGATCCAGGTATCCGCGTCGCCGAGGCCCGGTGCTGCCGGTGCCAGATGCGACATCGGCACCAGGCCCTGCCACAGCTGGTAACCGGTGAAGCGCGGTTGCTCATCGCCGAACAGGCGCATGCGGATGGCAGAGCGCAGGCCATCGCAGGCGACGAGCAGCGAGCCGCGCAGCATCTGGCGGCCGGCAAACAGCGCGCTGACGCCACCGGCATCCTGACCGATATCGGCCAGCGCGTGCCCGGGATGCAGGCACTCGCGGTCATTGCTCTGCACGGCTGCAAGCAGCGCGCGTTGCAGGTCGGCACGGCCGATCTGGACACGGGCAGCCGAGTCAGGCGTCGTCTCGGCGAGCAGCCGGCCATTCTGGAAGTGCCGGATGGCAAGGTGTGCCGGACGCACGGCGAGGTCGTCCAGCACTTCGCGGAGGCCAAGCTGCTCGAGAACCCGGGTACCGCTCGCGCCGATCACCAGTCCCGCACCGCCGGCGAAGGGCTCGCCGGCCTGTTCGCAGATCGCGACCCGCACACGCTGCTGCTGCAAGGCCAGTGCCGCGGTCAGTCCGCCGATGCCGGCGCCGACCAGGATCACGTCAAAGCGCATGCGTTCGGGTACTCAGGGCGCCAGGCGCTCGATGGACCAGCCGCCAATGCTGCGGCTGTAGAGAAAGCGGTCGTGCAGGCGGTGCTCGCCGGCCTGCCAGAATTCGATGGTTTCCGCCTGCACGCGGTAGCCGCCCCAGAACGAGGGCAGCGGCACTTCACCGGCAGCGAATTTCTGCCGCATTT
>JAHDYN010000037.1 GCA_023383735.1 Gammaproteobacteria bacterium
GGGGGGCGGGGGGGTTCCGGGGGGGGGGCGGGGGGGGGGGGGGGGGGGGGGGGTGTCGGTGTGGCGGCGGGTGCCAGGACGGCAGCAGGCTGGGGCGGCAGCGTGTACTGCACAGCCGTTGCCGATGTGCTGCTGCGGCTGATGCGGATCGATTCTTCGCCCTCGGTGATCTCGAGTTCAGAGAGGCCGGATTCTTCGAGCAGCTCGATGAGCTTCTTGACCTTGCGGATATCCATGGGTGTTCCTCTACTGGGGTTGCGAGGCGCGTGCGAGCTGGGCGCAGGCCGCCTGCAGGGCAAGCTGGTAGCCGAGCGCACCGAGGCCGGTGATCACGCCGACTGCGATGTCCGATACATAGGAGTGCCGCCGGAATTCCTCCCGGGCGTGCACGTTGCTGAGGTGGATCTCGATGAACGGAATCCCGACTGCCAGCAGCGCATCGCGCATCGCGACGCTGGTGTGGGTCAATGCGCCGGGGTTCAGCAGGATGAAGTCCACGATCCCGGCTGCCTGCTGGATCCGGTCGACCAGCTGCGCCTCCGAGTTGGTCTGGAAAGCCTCCAGCTGGTGCCCGGCAGCCTGTGCTGCCGCCATGGCGGCATTCTCGATGTCGGCCAGCGTCGTGGCACCGTATAGATGCGGTTCACGGCGTCCGAGCAGGTTCAGGTTGGGGCCGTTGAGAAGCAGCAGCCGGGCCATGTTTGGCTCTTTATCGCTGGAGATGGCAGCCAGTTTAGCGAACTTCTCGGTCGAATGACATTATGTGCAAGACCGCGGGTTTCAGGGCGCCGGGCTGTGCTGATCGCGCTGCAGTATGGCGCGTGCTGCCGACGGCGTCAGCTCTCCCGTCGCCAGTTGCCGCGCCACGGTACCGATCCGGGCGAGATCCCGGGCGCTGACCTGGCCGGTATGGACGGCGAGGATTGTACCGTCTGCAGCGGCGACAACGGAGAAGGGCAAGCCGACAAAGGCCTCGCCAAATTGCTCGGCGGCCCGGGTGGCGGCCTCCTCGCCGAGCAGCACGGGATAGCTGATGCCGGTTTCGCCGACAAAGCGCAGTACCGGCTCGAGCCGGTCGAGTGCGATGCCGATGACCTGCAGTTCGGCGGGGTCCATCGACTGCTGCAGTTGTTCCAGCAGCGGCATTTCCTCGCGACAGGGCGTGCACCAGGTTGCCCAGAAATTGATCAGCAGGGCACGGTCCGGCCAGTCGGTGAGCGAGCGGGTTTCGCCGCGCAGGTCGGTGAGCGTGATCGGCGGCAGCTGTAGCGGTGTGGCGATGGACGGCGGCGGCGCCGGCGCGACCGGCGGGCTTTGTTGCGCCCAGTAGCGGCCGGCCAGAATGCCGCCGAACGCAAACACGACTGCCCACAGGCCGATGGCCAGTTTGCGCAGGGGGCTCATGCCTCAGCGTTCCGGGGCTGCGGCAAATGCGCGGCGCAGATGTGCCGCAAAGACTTCGGCTTTCATGAATCCCACCACGCGAAAGCCCGGCTGTTCGCTGCCGTCAGCATGGAAAAACACGATGGTCGGTGGCCCGATGATGCCGAAGCGTTTCATCAGGGCCTGGTCGTCGGCATCCATTGCCGTGACATCCGCCTGCAGCGCGATCGCCCTGTCCAGCTGCTTGCGCACGGCAGGATCCGGGAAGGTATATCTCTCCATTTCCTTGCAGGACACGCACCAGTCGGCATAGAAGTCCAGCATCGCCGGCTGGCCGGCGCTGGCTGCCCGCGCAAGCTGTGCATCGAGATCGGCGCTGGTCTTGATGCGGACGAGTGGCGATGACTCGCTGGCGCTGTCGGGGTCGTGCGCTGCCGTTCCGCGCAGGAACTGCAGGGGCTGCAGCGCGTCCTTGCTGCCGCCAAATGCGCCGATCAGCAGCACGAGCCCGTACAGCAGGACCACGATCCCGAGGCCTTTGCCGAGTTTGCGCACCAGGCTCGATTTTTCATCCAGCGGCACGAAGGTGCCGAGCAGGTTGCTGGCTGCAACCAGCAGGATCCCCCACAGCGCGAGCGTGACGGTCCCGGACCACAGGCGGTCGAGCATCCAGACCGCCATGCCCAGCATCATCAGGCCAAACAGCGCTTTCACCGAGTTCATCCAGGCGCCGGTTTTCGGCATGAGGTGGCCGGCGGAAGCGCCGATCGCGAGCAAGGGGATGCCCATGCCGATGGCCAGCGCAAACAGGGCAAGTGCGCCGCGGCTCAGGTCGCCCGTGCGCGCGATCACGGTGAGTGCGGCCACCAGCGGCGGCGTCACGCAGGTGGTGACGACGGCTGCGGAGATCATGCCCATCACGCCCGCGCCCAGCAGCCGGCCCGACTGCTGGCGGCCCGACATGGCGTTGAGCCGGGTTTGCCATGCGGAGGGAATCTGCAACTCGAAAAGGCCGAACATCGACAGCGCGAGGGCCACGAACAGCAGTGCGACGCCGATGGTCACGGCCGGCTTCTGAACGATCGCCTGCACCTGCGCGCCGGCGGCGGCGACTAGCGCGCCAAGCGCGGTGTAGGTCATCGCCATGCCCAGCACGAAGGCGACCGACAGCATGAAGCTGCGCAAGGTGGTGCTGCCCGTCTGGCCAGCGCTGCCGGCGTCGGCGGCTCCGCTCTGGCCGACGATGATGCCGGAGAGGATCGGGTACATGGGCAGGCAGCAGGGCGTGAAGGAGAGCAGCAGGCCGAGTCCGGCAAACATCGCCATCACCGCCAGCAGGTTGCCGTCGCGGATCAGAGCGAACAGCCGATCCTGTTCCGCTTCGCTGCGGGGCGCTGCCGCGCCACTCGCATCGGTGCTGACTGCCGGCAGTTCAAGGTTGATCGACACGCGTTGCGGCGGGTAGCAGATGCTGTCGAGTTTGCAGCCCTGGTACTCGATCGTGAGCGGCAGGCTGACGGCAGCCGGGCCGCGCCGGCTCAGCGGTACCGTCATGGTCACCGGTTCGTGAAAGACCAGGGTCTCGCCGTAGCTCTCGTCGTTTATCGGGGTGCCGGCCGGCAATGACGGGGGGCCGAGTTGCACCTTGTCGCTGTCGGTACTGGCCTGCAGCGAGTGCCGGTACAGGTAGTAGCCCGGCCTGGTGTCCCAGTGCAGCTCCAGCGTGAAATCATCGGCGAGCGCGGTCTGCAGCGGGAAGGCTTGCGCAACGGGCAGCGGTTCGTCGTCGGCGCTTTGCCGCGTGCTCTTCAGCAGCGCTTCCAGCTTGCTGCCTGATGCGGCGGTCCCGGCGGCCGGCAACTCCACATTGGCGACCCATACCTGGGGCGGGTAGCAGAGACCGATGTCGGCGCAACCCTGGGACTTGATGGCCAGCGCCAGCTTGACCGGGCCGGGCGGCCGGGCGCTGATCGGCAGACGCACCTCGAGCGCATCGCGGAAGATGTGCATCTGGCCAAAATATTCGTCGTTATGCGGTGTTCCCGTCGGGATCGACGCTGATCCAAGCGTGATTCCCGGAGTTCGGCTCTCATAGCTCATCCGTTCCCGATACAGGTAGTGTTCGGGTTCGATGGTCCAGCGCACGGTGATCTCGTCCGCGGTGGCGCTGGTCACATAGCGGAAGGCCTGGTCCGGCTTGAGGATGTCGGCTTCGCTGCCCCGCCCGACAGCTGCCCTGGCCGCGAGCGCGGAGAGGAGCAGAGCCAGGCCCAGCAGCGCCAGCCCGAAAATGGCCGGGGCGCGATATGTCATCGGTGTTTTACCCGCTTCGGTCGGTCGTTTGCCCAATGGGATACGGTCTCATCCGGTGCCGACGGAGTCCATCGATACCGGCGCGAATTATGTCAGCCCTTGAAATCCGCGTTGCCGCCCCTATGATTGGCACTCTCCGCGAGAGAGTGCTAATCCATTCGAACAATCTGGTGTCCCGGGGCCCTGAGGGGCTTTGGCGGCACCCTGTCACCGGCTTATTGGAGGAGAGTTTTGCCATGAAGATCCGTCCCTTACACGACCGCGTCATCATCAAGCGCACCGAAGAGGAGCGTAAGTCTCCCGGTGGCATCGTGATCCCTGACTCGGCCACCGAAAAGCCCATCCGGGGCAAGGTCATTGCCGTAGGCAAGGGCCGGATTCTCGAGAATGGCGAGATCCGCGCGCTCGACCTGAAGGTGGGCGACAAGGTGCTGTTCGGCAAGTACAGCGGCACCGAGGTCAAGGTCGAAGGCGAAGACCTGCTCGTCATGAAAGAAGACGACATCATGGCCGTGATCGAAGGCTAAGCGTCGAATCAACCAGGAATTCAGAGGAATACATCAATGGCTGCCAAAGAAGTACGTTTCAGTGATGACGCCCGCTCACGCATGTTTGCCGGCGTCAACATCCTGGCCGATGCCGTCAAGGTGACGCTCGGCCCCAAGGGTCGCAACGTGGTGCTCGACAAGAGCTTCGGCGCCCCGACCGTCACCAAGGACGGCGTGTCGGTCGCGAAGGAGATCGAACTCGAGGACAAGTTCCAGAACATGGGCGCGCAGATGGTGAAGGAAGTCGCTTCCCACACCTCCGATGTCGCCGGTGACGGCACCACCACGGCCACCGTGCTGGCCCAGTCGATTCTGAAGGAAGGCCTCAAGTCAGTGGCCGCCGGCATGAATCCGATGGACCTCAAGCGCGGTATCGACAAGGCCTCTGCGGCTGTCGTCGAGCGCCTGAGCAAGCTCGCCAAGAGCTGCCAGGACGACAAGGCGATCGCCCAGGTCGGCACGATCTCGGCGAACGGCGACGAGTCCATCGGCAACACGCTGGCCGAAGCGATGGCCAAGGTCGGCAAGCAGGGTGTGATCACCGTCGAAGACGGCTCCGGCCTGGAAAACCAGCTCGACGTGGTCGAGGGCATGCAGTTCGACCGTGGCTACCTGTCCCCGTATTTCATCAACAACACCACCGAACAGAACGCCGAACTCGAGGCGCCGTACATCCTGCTGTACGACAAGAAGATCTCCAACATCCGCGAAATGCTGCCGCTGCTCGAAAGCGTCGCCAAGTCCGGCAAGCCGCTGCTGGTCGTCGCCGAAGACGTCGAAGGCGAAGCGCTGGCCACCCTGGTGGTCAACACCATCCGCGGCATCGTCAAGGTCTGCGCCGTGAAGGCACCGGGCTTTGGTGATCGTCGCAAGGCGATGCTGCAGGACATGGCCATCCTCACCGGCGGTCAGGTCATCGCCGAGGAAGTCGGCCTGTCGCTCGAGAAGGCCCGCCTGGAAGACCTGGGCAAGTGCAAGAAGGTCGTCGTCGACAAGGAGAACACCACGATCATCGACGGTGCCGGCAAGTCGAAGGACATCAAGGCCCGCGTCGACCAGATCAACAAGGAAATCGAGGCCACCACCTCCGATTACGATCGCGAGAAGCTGCAGGAGCGTGTTGCCAAGCTCTCCGGTGGCGTTGCCGTGATCAAGGTCGGTGCCGCGACCGAGGTCGAGATGAAGGAGAAGAAGGCCCGCGTCGAAGACGCGCTGCACGCCACGCGTGCCGCCGTTGAAGAAGGCGTGGTTCCTGGCGGTGGTGTTGCGCTGCTGCGCGCCCGTGAGGCCCTCAAGGACCTGAAGGGTGCCAACGAAGACCAGAATGCCGGTATCAGCATCCTGCGTCGCGCTCTGGAAGAGCCGCTGCGCCAGATCGTCATCAACGCTGGCGAAGATGGCGCCGTGGTGCTGAACAAGGTTGTCGAGGGCAAGGGCAACTTCGGCTACAACGCTGCCACCGGTGAGTACGGTGACATGGTTGCCATGGGCATCATCGATCCGGCCAAGGTCGTGCGTTATGCGCTGCAGAACGCTGCTTCCGTCTCCGGCCTGCTGCTGACCACCGAGGCGATGATCGCCGAGGCGCCGAAGAAGGATGCCGGTTCGCCGATGCCCGGTGGCGGCATGGGCGGCATGGGCGGGATGGATATGTAAGAGCGGCGTCAGCCGCGCTTGCTGGTCCGTCACGCAGGCGAACCCGAAAAGCCCCGCTCCGGCGGGGCTTTTCTTTTGTGGGTCAAGCCAGAGTCTGCTCCAGTGATGCCCGCACTTCCGCCGGCAGCCCGAGGCGCACGGCCAGCGCATCGAGCCAGGCGCGCTCTGCCGGATGGTCGGGATCGATCGCGAGCCGCGATGCCAGGTAAAGTTCTGCGGCCTGTTCCGGCGTGGCCACCTGTGCGACCAGACCCGGGATGTCGACCGGTTGCGACAGGGCATCGAACACCAGTGCCTTGCCCTCGGCATCAATCCCCATGCGTTCGACCTCCGTGAAAAGCCGGCGCTGTTCATCTGCATCGACGTGGCCGTCGGCCTTGGCGGCGGCGATCATTCCGCGCAGGAGTACCAGCGCGAATGGCCCGCCATCTGTCGCAGGCTGTGCGTGTGGCAGCAAGGCGGGTGCCGTTGCGGCGAGCGCTTGTGCCGGATCGATGGTGGCCGTGGCCTTCTGCCCCATGCCCGCCTGGGACGCGCGATAGCTCTGCCATGTCTGGTACGCGATCGCTCCCAGGACCGCAGCGCCGCCATAACCGACGGCCCCGCTGGCCAGCTTCTTCATTTTCTTGCCACCCACCAGCATGCCGAGCAGCCCGCCGGTCAGCGCACCTGCCCCAAATGCCTGCGCACCGCTCGCCTGGTTCAGGCGGTCGCGCGCCTGCGTGGCCACCTGGCCGGCCCGTTGTGCCAGGCCGCCGGGCGGGTTGACCCCGGTAGCGCCAGGGTTGCCGCCCAGGAACTGGTCGAGTAACTGCTTCGCATCGAACATCGGTCACCTGCTGTGTGTTAAAAAACGGTCTTGCGCTTCGACCACGCGCACTGGAAAAGGTGCCTCGGAAAACAATGCCCCTGACCGATCAAATCGTTACCGGCGATCTGCTGTTCTTCCTCGCAGGACTGGCCGCGCTGGTCCTCGGTGCCGAGGCGCTGGTGCGCGGCGCCTCGAAGCTGGCGTTGTCCTTCGGCATATCGCCGCTGGTGGTGGGGCTGACGGTGGTGGCCTTCGGTACGAGCGCGCCCGAGATGGCCGTCTCCGTCGGTGCGGCACTCGACGGCACGGCCGACATCGCGGTGGGCAACGTGGTGGGCAGCAACATCTTCAACGTGCTGTTCATCCTCGGCCTCTCGGCGTTGATCGTGCCGCTGGTGGTGGACGCGCAGATCATCCGCCAGGAAGTGCCGATCATGATTGGGGCCAGCATTTTGCTGCTGCCCATGCTGCTCGACAAGCGCGTCGGTACAACGGATGCGGCCATCCTGCTCGTGCTGCTCATCGCCTACACCACCTTCCTCGTGGTGCAGTCGCGCCGCCAGACGCAGGCCACGGTCGCCGAGTACGCGCAGGCCGCTGGCCACCGCGCAGCCGGCTGGGACCGGCACTGGGCGGTGCAGCTGTTGCTGGTGGCCGCAGGGCTGTCGCTGCTGGTGCTCGGCTCGCGCTGGCTGGTGGGTGCGGCGGTGAGCTTCGCCAAGGGTTTCGGCGTGAGCGAACTGGTGATCGGCCTGACCATCGTCGCCGCAGGTACTTCGCTGCCGGAGGTGGCGACTTCCGTCCTCGCAGCCCTGCGCGGTGAGCGGGATATCGCCGTGGGCAATGCGGTCGGCAGCTGCACCTTCAACATCCTCGGCTGCCTTGGCCTGGCGGGACTGGCATCGCCGTCCGGCCTGCCGGTCGCCGAGGCGGTGCTGAACTTCGACGTCTGGGTGATGGTGGCGGTGGCCGTGGCCTGCCTGCCGGTCTTCGCCACCGGTCGCGAAATCGCCCGCTGGGAGGGCGCGCTGTTCCTCGGCTACTACCTGGCCTACACCGCCTACGTCGTGCTGGCCGCCCAGCATCACGATGCGCTGCCGGGCTTCAGCGCGGTGATGCTGTCTTTCGTCCTGCCGCTGACGGTGATCACGCTGGTCGTGGTGGTGGTGCGCGGGAACGCCGCACGGCGTGACTGACGCCCCCGGCGGTTTCCCTAGGTACGGCCTGGGCCGCGCAAGCGCGCATGCCCCGCATACTGCGCGACGACTACGGCAACGGTGATGATGACGAAGGCCGCAACCAGCCAGGCGCTGCGGACCTCCAGGATCTGGAAGGCGATGCTGTGTCCCACGGTCAGTGCAAAGGCCGGATAGCTCGCGCGTTGCAGGCGTTTCCACCAGCGGTTGCCGAGCAGGCGGATCGCGAAGTTGTTCGACAGGGCGAGCAGCAGCACGAACAGGGCCGCAATGAGGAGGCTGCCGAGCACGGCCCATCGGTACATCAGCTCGCGGACTTCCGGTGCCGGCCATTGCCGGGCGCCACGCACGTAGAGTTCCATGTACTCGAGGTTCATCGACACCTTGAAGGCGAGCAGGAAATGCACCATGCCGGTGATGACGCACCAGATGCCGAGGTCGCGACGAAACAGGTGATTGCCCGGCAGGCGTCCGGTACGCCGGACATGCAGTGGCCCGACCAGCAGCGTGGCGGCGAAGAGCAGCAGGCACAGCCAGGCGGTGACAAAACTCAGCCGGTCCAGTTCCTGGCCTGCCGGCGCGAGCGCCATCGCGCCGACCGAGATCGCGGCTGAACCGACTGCCAGCACCAGGTGTCGACGGGTTCGCGTCATTGCGGTCATCGGGCCTGTTCCCGGGGGGCTGCGCTGGCCAGCAAGCGGGCCAGTTCGCCGGGTGCGGCGAAGAAGGGCGAGTGACCGGTGGGCAGGGCATGCACCGGATCGCAGGGCATGCCGGCCTGCATCTGGCGCTGGAACCAGAGCGGTATGGCGATATCGTCGAGGCACTCGATGTAGCTGCGCGGGATGCTGCCGGCCCTTCCGGCAGTGATGGCCACCGGCGTGATGAAGGGGACCAGCGGTTCAGCGCGCAATCGTTGCCGGGCCAGCGCGACATCGCTGGCCGGACAGTCGGGATAGAGCAGTTCCTCCACTCGTGCCGGGTCCAGGCTGGCGAGCTGCTGGTCCGCCGAGATCTGCAGGCTGCTGGCCACCGGGTTGCCGGCATCGGCAGCGGCCAGCCGTGACAGGGACTGGCCGTTGGCGGGCAGGAATGCGCTCAGGTAGACCAGCCGGCTGATCCGCTCCGGGACGATTTCCGCCGCCTGGCTGATGACGATGCCGGCAAAGCTGTGGCCGACCAGCACCACCGCTTCGGTAGCGCCCCGTATCACGGTTGCGATGCTTTCCGCGTAGGTTTTCAGGCTGAGCTGCGCGACGGGCGTGGCATCATCGCCGTGCCCCGGCAGGTCCGGTGCCATGACCCGGTGGCCGAGTGCTTCCAGTTCAGGTACCACGCGGTGCCAGCACCACGCACCGTGCCAGCTGCCGTGTACGAGTACGAAAGTTGCCATCCCGAAAGTCTACTAAGATTGCATCGATGAATCCGGATCCGGTCGAATTGCAGATAATCCCCGCAGCATTGCGCGAGGGCGTGGCGGCCCTGTGCAGTGAACTCACATCCGGTCCGGCGCTGGCCGGCGTGTTGCCCGACGATGCGCAGTTTCGTGCACGGCTCCTGCGGGTGCTGGCCACCAGCCCCTATGCGGCCGACATCCTGGCGCGTTATCCGGACATGCTCGCCGAGTTGCTGCAGTCCGGTCGCCTTGGCGGCACGATGACCGCGGAGGCTTTCCGCGCGCTGCTGCAGGCGTCCTTGCCGCCCGGGCCCGACGAAGAGGAGCTGCAGCGCCGGTTACGCCTGTTCCGGCATCGCGAGCTGGTGCGGATCATCTGGCGCGACCTGGCCGGCGCGGCCGATGTGACCGAGACGCTGCGCGACCTGTCGAACCTGGCCGATGCCTGCATCAATGTCGCGCTGGCCTGGGCACAGGCCAGCCTGCAGGCCCGCTACGGTGTGCCGCAGACGGAGGAGGGCGCGCCCTGCGGTTTCGGCGTGCTGGCGATGGGCAAGCTCGGCGGCCACGAGCTCAATTTTTCATCCGACATCGACCTCGTCTTCGTGCACTCGGGCGCCGGTGAAACGAACGGGCCGCGGTCGATCAGCAACGAGGAGTTCTTCCGCTTCCTGGCCCAGCGCCTGATCGACCTCCTGAGCCGCAACACCGCCGAAGGCTTTGTCTATCGCGTCGATGCGCGGCTGCGGCCCTTCGGCAGCGCCGGCCCGCTGTCGGTGAGCCTGGGCGCGCTCGAGAACTATCTCCTGCAGCATGGGCGCGACTGGGAGCGCTACGCGTACATCAAGGCACGGGTAGTCAACCCTTGGGACGATGCCGACGACCTCTATCGCGATGTGCTGCGTCCCTTCATCTACCGGCGTTACCTGGACTATGGGGTGTTCAGCTCGCTGCGCGAAATGAAGGCGATGATCGAGGCGGAAGTCCAGAAGAAGGAATACCGCGCCAACCTCAAGCTCGGCCCCGGCGGCATACGCGAGATCGAGTTCATCGTGCAGGCCCTGCAGCTGGTGCGCGGTGGAACGGTGATCGGGC
>JAHDYN010000038.1 GCA_023383735.1 Gammaproteobacteria bacterium
CCCTGTGCGTCGGCATCGCGCTGCTGATCGCCGCCCTGCCTGCTGATGCCGCCCTGCTCTCGGGCTACTTCAGGCACAACGCGCCGGGCGTCTGGGTGAACTATGAGTCCCGGCAGACAGCCGTGGGCGGACCGCTCAGCGACAGCAACATGCCGATTCCGCAAATAGCCGGGTCCTATACCGTGGACTATGGTTCGATCCGGGTGTCGTCACAGAATCTGGGTATCCAGAACGGCACCTTCGGGTTCAGCAACGCCGGCAGCAGTGCCACCTTCCAGGACAGCCTGACCATCTCCTCACCCGGCATCCCCCCCTATATGACGGGCACGATGATTGCCCGTCTCGACGTATCGGGCAGCCTCATGGCCACGGGCAACGGGCAGTCACTGTTCATCGTGGACGTGAACGCCCCATACTTCGGGCAGCAAATCACGGGTGCTTTCTATGGCCCGACGCTTGGCTTCCCGCCCACCATCATCGGCGAGGGCTTCGGCAGCCATCTCCTGGAGATCCCGTTCATCTTCAGCCAACCCTTCTCGCTCAGTGTCACCGGCAGCACGGATGCCACGGTCCAGATGAACGACTCGGGCAGCGCGCACACGAACCTCAGCAACACCATCGGCTGGGGCGGGATCCTGGAAATCCGCGACGAATTCGGAGCCATTCTGGATTTCAGCGTGGTCAGCGAATCCGGTTACGACTATGCGACCGTCCAGGCTGTGCCGCTGCCCGCCTCCGCATGGCTGCTGGTCACGGGCCTGGCTGGCCTTGTCGCCCGGCGACGGTTTGCGCGTGAGCGCAGTTTACGTGACGATATGATCTGAAACCGGAGGATCCGCAGTTGTACAACTTCATGCTAAGCCTGCACAGCTACCTGCGCTGGGCGGTAGTGATCATCGGCATCATCGCTCTGGCGATGGCCTGGGCCGGCGTGTTCTCGCGGGCCCGATGGACGCCGCAGCAGGTGACGCTTGGCCGACTGGCAACCATCGCCTTCGACACCCAGGCACTGGTCGGCGTGCTGCTCTACGCCTGGCTCAGCCCGCTCACCACCGGGGCATTCAGGGACATGGGCGCCGCCATGAAGGACGCGGGCGTGCGCTTCTATGTCGCTGAACACTCGCTGGTGATGATCATCGCCGCAGTACTGGTGCACGTCGGTGTCATACGCTCCCGCAAGAAGGACTCGCCGCTGCAGGCGGCCATCTTCTATACGCTGGCCATGGCTGGTGTGCTGGCGCTCACCCCCTGGCGCCGGGCGCTGCTGCCCGGACTCTGAGCCAGGCCGCACCCGCAGGAGCAACGGCAGAATGCGCCGCACCATTCTGGCCAGCCTGTGCCTGTCTGTTGTCGCCTGCTCAAGCCAGCTCCAGACGAGGCCCGAGCTGGCCTCGCTGCCCAATGTCAGTTTTCACGGCTCCGATCGCGTCGGCGCCGGGAAACTGGAGCCAGCCGATATCCCGAAGCTGGCCGCTGGCGGCATCGGGACGGTGATCGATCTCCGTGACGACAGCGAAACGCCGGACTTCGATGAAGGCGCCGCCGTGCGCGCGGCCGGCATGCGCTACCAGAACCTGCCGATACGCGGCCCGCAGGATCTGACGGCCGAAAATGTCCGCACCTTTGACGCGCTGCTCAGGTCGGCCGGAAATACGCCGACCCTGATCCACTGTGTGTCCAGCAACCGGGTCGGTGCCCTGATGGCCTTGCGGGCCGGCACCCTGCAGGGCCTGTCGAGTGAAGCAGCGCTCGAACTGGGCAAGGCATGGGGCCTCGCCAGTCTGGAGCCGACGGTTCGCGAACAGCTGGCGAGATGAGCCGTCCAACGGTTGGCGGCGGCCCGAAGAAGGTGCTGTACGCACTCAGGACCGCAACGCGGACCGGCTTGCGCAACACGGCCAAGACCCTCAACTCGAAAAATGCCTGCAAGGCCTGCGGCCTGGGCATGGGTGGGCAACACGGCGGCATGACCAACGAGCTGGGCGAGTATCCCAGCGTCTGCAACAAGAGCATCCAGGCACAGTCCACCGATATCCAGCCGGCCATTCCGGTGCCGGTGCTGACGGCTCCGCTCGCGGAACTGCGGGCACTCGACGGTTATGCGCTGGAACATCTCGGACGGCTCGGCAATCCGATCCACAAGGCCGCTGGCGCAGACCGGTACCAGGTGGTGGACTGGGAGTGGGCCCTCGACCGGGCGGCACAGCGCCTGCGGGCTGTCGATCCGCATCGATCTTTCTTCTATTCCTCGGGACGATCGTCAAATGAGGCCGGAGTCGTATTCCAGTTGCTGGCACGGGCCTTTGGAACCAACCACGTCAACAATTGCTCCTATTACTGCCACCAGGCGACGAGTGTCGGACTGGAAACGACGATTGGCACCGGCACCTCGACCGTCGAACTGGCCGACCTGTCGAAGTGCGATCTCGTTTTCGTGATCGGCGCCAACCCCTCCTCGAATCATCCGCGCTTCATCCACAAGCTGCAGGAATGCCGGGCCCGGGGTGGCGAAGTGATCGTGATCAATCCGGCGCGTGAGCCGGGGCTGGTCCGATTCGCCGCACCGAAACGTCCGGTATCGATGCTGAAGGGCGGCGACTGGATCGCCTCGGACTATCTGCAGCCGCGCATCGGCTCGGACGTGGCCCTGCTCAAGGGTCTGGCGAAGGCAGTGCTGGCTGCAGGTGCCGAGGACCGGGATTTCATCAACCGCCACACCGCGGGATTTGCGGACTTCGAGGCCGATATCGATGGCGAATCATGGCCCGCAATCGAGGCGCGCTGCGGAATTCCGCGGGCCGACATCGAGCGGGTCGCGGCGCTGTACGCGAAGGCCGGCAATGCCGTGTTCGCCTGGGGCATGGGCATGACGCACCACCTGCACGGGTCCGACAACGTCGAGTACATAGCCAACCTGGCCCTGCTGCGTGGGCAGATCGGCAGGCCCGGCGCCGGCCTGCTGCCACTTCGCGGCCACAGCAATGTCCAGGGCATCGGCACGATTGGCGTCAAGCCGGTGCTTTCTGCCGAGATCTTCGCCGGCATCGAGCAGGCCTTTGGCGTCTCGCTGCCGGCCACCCATGGCCATGACACGATGGCGGGCATGCAGGCTGCCAGCCGCGGTGAAATCGACGCCGCTGTCATCATGGGCGGCAACCTCCACGAAGCCAGTCCTGATCAGGCCTGGACGGAGCAGGCATTCAACCGGATCGGCTTCAGCCTGTTCCTGACAACCACGCTGAACCGGGGCCACGTGGCAGGCTGCGACGGCAGGGAGATGCTGGTGCTGCCGGTGACAGCGCGGGACGAGGAATGGGAACCGACCACGCAGGAATCGATGTTCAACTATGTACGGCTGAGTGATGGCGGAATCACCCGCCTCGACTCGGTGCGTCCCGAGGTGGACATCCTGACGCGGCTCGCCGAGCGGCTGCTGCCTGATACGCCAATCGCATTCAGCGCCTTCCGCCAGCACCGCACGCTTCGTGAAGCCATCGCCCGCATCGTGCCCGGCATGGAAGACCTCGCCGACATCGATGTTGCGAAGCGCGAATTCCATGTCCGCGGCCGGCTGCTGCACACGCCGCACTTCAACACGACTGACGGCCGGGCCCGGTTTGTCTGCCGGCCGGTACCGCCTGCATCGGCCAGCCCGCTGATCCTGACCACCGTGCGCAGCGAAGGCCAGTTCAACACCATCGTCTACGAACGGACCGACAGTTACCGCAACGGTGCCGGCCGATGGACGGCGCTGCTGCATCCCGCTGATCTCGCCGCCCACGGCCTCGCAGATGGCGACACCGCCACACTGGTTTCTGCGCATGGCCGCATGGAGGGCATCACCGTACGGGCTTTCGACCTTGCCCGCGGCAGCGTCATGGCCTACTTCCCCGAAGCGAATGTGCTGACCGGTACCGCCGTTGATCCGCGCAGCAGGACGCCGGCCTTCAAGTCGACGCCGGTCTGGTTTGCAGGCGAGTTCTGAACAGCGACCGGCGTCACGGTACGGCACTGGAGCAGCAGGATTCAGCCCTTATACTGGCTGCGGCTGTTACCAGGATTCAACGGGGGCATCATCATGGGTCTGTTCGTCATCGTCGTGCTTACTGCACTGGTGCTGTACCTGATCAGCATCTACAACCGGCTGGTGACGGTGCGCAATGCCGCACGCAACGCCTTCGCACAGATCGACGTACAGCTGACGCGCCGGCATGACCTGGTCCCGAACCTCGTCGAAGTTGCCAAGGGCTATCTGGCCCACGAGAAAAACACCCTGGAAGCCGTCATCCAGGCGCGCAATACCGCCGTGGCCGGACTCAAGGCCGCTGCAGCCGATCCCGCCAATGCAGCGACCATGGAATCGCTCGCAGGCGCAGAGAACCAGCTCAGCAGCGCGCTCAGCCGACTGTTTGCACTGGCCGAGGCCTATCCCGACCTCAAGGCCAACCAGACCATGATGCAGCTCTCCGAAGAGCTGACCACCACCGAGAACAAGGTGGCTTTTGCGCGCCAGGCATATAACGACGGCGTCATGAGCTACAACAACGCGCGTGAGGTCTTTCCGAACAACTTCGTGTCATCGACCTTTGACTTCCGCGCCATGAAGCTGCTCGAGATCGAGAACGCGGTGATGCGCGACGTGCCGAAGATCAGCTTCAGCTAGGCGGTACGGGCCGGATCGCCGACAGGCAGATGAATTTCTGGGCCCGCCAGGCCGAAGCCCGGCAGCGCAGCCGCTGGCTCGTGGCGATATTCATCGCCGCGGTGCTGGCCATCGTGCTGGCCGTCAACTTCATCGTCCTCAGCCTGCTGGCGCTGTTCGACGCCGGCCAGCCGGCCGTGGCCGACGCGGTCTGGCTGGCACGTCATCCGCAGGCTGCGCTGGTCACCACGCTGGGGGTGCTGGGGATCATCGGCATCGCCAATCTCTACAAGACCATGTCCCTGTCGGCCGGCGGCGGCGTGGTGGCGAGGTCGCTGGGCGGCCTGCGGGTACAGGCCGACACCACGGACCCCCTGCAGCAACGGCTGGTGCATGTCGTCGAGGAGATGGCCATTGCCTCGGGCGTGCCGGTACCGGCCGTCTATGTGCTGGAACAGGAAGAAGGCATCAACGCCTTTGCCGCCGGCCATACGCCCGCCAATGCCGCCATCGCCGTGACCCGCGGCGCCCTGCAACACCTGAATCGTGCCGAACTGCAGGGCGTGATCGGACACGAGTTCAGCCACATCCTGAACGGCGACATGTGGCTCAACATACGCATCATGGGCATGCTGTTCGGGCTGCTGGTGATCGCCATCGCCGGACGCACGGTGTCCTGGTATGCGCCGCGCGGAGGCGACCGCTGGCGCGGCAGCGGCGGACTGCTGATTCTGGCCGGCGTGCTGGTGATGGCGCTCGGCTATATCGGCGTGTTCTTCGGCCGCCTGATCCAGGCGGCGGTATCGCGCCAGCGCGAATTCCTCGCCGATGCCTCGGCAGTGCAGTTCACCCGCGACACCACCGGCCTGCGCGACGCGCTGCTGAAGATCGGCAGCGTGCGCGGCTCGCGGGTCCGCCATCCGGAAGCCGAGGAAGTCGCGCACATGCTGTTTGCGCCGGGCATGACGCGCTGGTTCGCCACCCATCCGCCACTGCTTGCACGGATTCGCGCCCTCGATCCGGGCATCGATCCGGCACAGTTCGATGAGCTGCGGCTGGAGGTAAAACCGCAACCGCTCGGCGTCGTGGAGGTCGTCAGCAGGGACCGGCTGCCACGCTCTCTCGAGGCGGGCGGCGGTTCCGCCCACCGGTCCCTGTCGCTCGACCCGACCGGGTTGCCGGCGCTGGTCGGCAACCCCGGCGCCCGCGAGGTGGCACAGGCGCGCACGCTGCGGGAATCACTGAGCGACAAGTACGCAGGCGATGACGGCGACCACCTCAGCCGGGCCACCGCGCTGCTCTTTGCCCTGGTGCTCGACTCGGCGCCGGCAGTGCGCAGCAACCAGCTGCAGAAGGTGCGCGCAAGCTTCGGCGCGCCGCTCGAGGCGCATGTCATCGAACAGGGCGCGAGAGTGGCCAGCCTGGAAAGCGGTCTGCACCTGGCCCTGCTCGGGGAGATCGTGCCGGTGCTCCGGCAGCTGCCGGCCACCGGACGGCGCCGGATCCTCGGCTGCCTGGGCGAACTGTGCCGCACCGATGGCATGACCAGCGTCTTCGAATACGTGGTGTGCACATTGGCCCGGACTTATATCGGCGAGTCGCTTGAACCCGGGCGCAGCGCGCGGCTGACCACCACGGCCCGGACGGGGCCCGAGCTGCAGGCCCTGTTTTCCACCCTCGCCGCCCACGGCCACGCGGATCCTGAAGCCGCGGCGCAGGCCTATCAGGCGGGCATGACGCACCTGGGACTGGCGCAGATTCCGCCATTCAGCCCCGTTCCCGGCTGGAGCGGTGCACTCGACCGGGCGCTGCGCTGTCTGGACGGGCTGGAAGCCGCCGGCAAGTCACGCCTGGTCGAAGCGCTGGGCATCACGGTCGTGCACGACGGTCAGGTCATGCGCACGGAAGCCGAACTGTTGCGCGCTATCTGTGCGGTGCTGCACTGTCCTCTGCCACCGCTGGTGGACCCGGACTGAGCTCCGGTTGCGCCACGGCGCGCCCGGCATCGCCGGACAATCGCAGCGCAAAGGCGGCAACCGGCGGACCCAGCGTTTCGAATACGGCAACGGCGGCCAGCACGAGCGCCGAAACCTGCGCGCCCAGCTTGGGCATCAGGCTGCTGGTGGTCTGCGCGAGACCGATGGCGAGGCCGGCCATCGGCACCAGCAGCAAACCGGCGGCAACCGACTGGCGGTGCGTATAGCCGAAGATCAGGCCACAGCCATAAACCGAGGTGGTTTTTGCCAGCGTGCGCGCCAGCACGCAGGCCAGGGCCACCGGTGCATACGTGACCATGTCGTGCAGGTGCAGGTTGGCACCGGCAAAGACAAACAGGATGATGAAGAACACATCCCCGCCGCCGCCGAACTCGACCCGCGTGAGACGCGACTCGCCCTGCAGCCAGCGGCAGGCAATCCCCAGCGTCAAGGCGGCGAACAGGCTCGAGACCTGAAAGGCCTCGGCAAGGCCCAGCGCAAGCATCACGCCGCCGACCACCAGCGCAAAGCGGAACTGGATTTCCTCGCTTCTGGTCCACCACGCGATCCGCGTGATCAGCCACGCGGCTGCGACACTTACGGCAACGGCGCCGATCATCTGGTAGACCGGCAGCAGCATCGCGGTGAGCAGCGACACCTTCGAGTCGGCCAGCGCGAACGGCAGCGCCAGGGAGAAGAGCACGAAGGCCAGCACGTTGTTCATCGCCACGAGGGACTCCGCCGCATCCACGGTCGGTCCTGCGGCACGCAGCTCATGTGCCACATGCATCAATACGGCGGGAGAGGATGACACCGAGATTGCGGCGGCAAGTACCGCCACCACCGGCGGCGAACCGATCCATATCGCCAGACCGAAAATCGCCACGAAGGTGAGACTGCTCTCCAGCAGGCTGGTAACCACCAGCGCGGGATTCTGCAGTGCGCGCCAGGGATGCAGTGCTGCGCCCAGCTTGAACAGGATCAGACCCAGTGCGATATCCACCAGCACCCTGGCGCCATCCAGCGCTTCCTGTGACAAAAGGCCCAGCCCGGTCGGGCCGATGATCAGCCCCAGTGCCATGAACCCGGTAATGGTCGGCAGCCAGCGCAGCCGTGCGGCAAGCAGCCCGCCCAGCGTGCCGAAAGCCAGCAGGATGCCGAATACCAGCATGATGTTCATGGATGGCCATGCCGACGGCAGCACGGTGATCACGGTGGCGGCTTCGGTATCCACCGGCTACCTCCCCAGCTCGCCTTCCGGCGGCATCTCGCGGAGCATCTCGGCGTAATAGCGTTCGCAGTCACCGAAGGGCGTGAGATCGACCTGGTCGCGCTGCACTTTCAGCACTTCGGGTTTGTCCCAGCTGCCGGAAATCCGGTAGTAGGACTCGCCGAAAGAGCTCAGCGACTTGCGGAAGATCTGCGAGGCAAGTACCACGGCTCCGCCGATCACCGGACCGCCGGCGACAGCGCCGAGCGCCAGCACATCCGTGACATGCGGACGCACGACCGCCACCTGGTTGTAGGTCCGGTTCGGAAAGCTGACTTCACCGACCACGCCCAGATCCGTCGCCGGCCCGTCGAGGGCCAGATTGCAGGTAAAGGCCTTGCCGCTGTCGAAGCGGAACTCGCCATCGACCTTGTCGAACGACAACCCTTCATCGGTGACATCCGAGAAATCGAGACCGAGGCGCCGGGGCAGCGTCGCGATACTCAGCAGGCCGAGCAGCCTGCCGCCACCGCCCGGATCGACCGGCAGCACCTGGCCGTTTCTCAGGCTGATGCCCACCCGGCCGCCGGCCATGGCCAGGAAATTCTCGCTGGGCCCGCCCGGCCAGAAGAAATCGAGGGTGATATTTGCCTTCTCGCCTTCGATGACCTGATCGTAGCCCAGCGCAGCCAGCGTGGCCTTGATGTTGTCCGAATCGAGCTGCAGCCGGAGTTCGCTGCGTTGCTGATCGATGTCGCCATCCACCACCACCCAGGTACCGTTGCCACTGATCTTGAAGTGTTCAGACTGCATGCTCAGCGGCTCGGCCACCACACCATCGCCACGCTGGGCAAAGTCGGCCTTGAGGCGCCCGAGCTTCAGGTCGCCGAGACTGAAATCGGCAATATCGGCACGGACCGGCGGCAGTTCGCGTGGATCCGCGCGACCTTCGCCGGTTGCCGGATCGGTTTCCCGCAGCCAGAGACGCTGCATGTCGAGCCTGAGCGGCTTGTCGGCAGACAGCACGTCGGGCACGGTGATCGAACCCTCGGTATTGCTGCCACGAACCCCGATTGCCCAGGCCTTGCCGGCATGGGCTGCCTTGATGGAAACATCCCGGAACAACTGGCCGAAGATCGAAAACCGGTCGACATCGATGAAGACCTGGCGGATCCCGCTGGTGTCATCCGGCGACTTCGCCGCAACCGGAGACCCCTCCCCGGATACCGGGAACCAGTCGGCGAAACGCAGGCTCCGGAAGCTGCCGGATATCTCGATTCCCGGCACACCCGGCACGGTGGCCAGCGGGCTTCCACTGCGCAGTGCCCCGCGCTCGAGTTGCCACGGCGTACCCGTCGGCGAAGTAAAGCGCAATGCCCAGCTGATGCCGCGCGTGATGCGCCCGGTCACGTCCAGCTGGTCGCGCTCGGGGAACAGCACGGCCAGCTGCAGGGGCTCCGCTGTCTCAGCCGCCTTCTGCAAGGGCGCGCCAAGCCTGCTCACCAGTCCGACCAGGTCCGATTCGATGTCGATGCGGAAAGGCTGCTGGTCCTTGTCCTTTGGCACCAGCGCTGTCGCCGCCCAGCTCACCGCACCATCGAGCCGCCCGGCATAGGGCAGCGAGAACGCGACGGCGAGCTTGCCGATCGGCGTGGCACCACGCAGTTCGGCGACATGACTGAGTCCCGGCTCGTCCTTGCCGGCCGGTCGCAGCGTGATGGCAACCGGCTCGTCGAGAAACTGCCCTTCGAGTTTCTCCGCGAAGAGACGGGTGTTGTCGAGCCGGATTGCACCCTTGAGATTTGCCAGCCCGTATGCGACACCCCGGAGGCCGAGGCTGGCACCGCTGGTCTCGAAGTTGCCGGTC
The DNA here is from genome assembly GCA_023383735.1 of Gammaproteobacteria bacterium. Lineage (GTDB taxonomy): Bacteria > Pseudomonadota > Gammaproteobacteria > Steroidobacterales > SHZI01. The sequence goes on from JAHDYN010000038.1 coordinate 9,696, forward strand.
AGGCGGAAATCCCCGGGGCTGGCGATCGGCATGTCGAGCTGTACGGCAGCCCGCACATTGCCGCGGCCGGTGACTCGGCCAAGCGTCGGGCCGAGTGCCTGGGCAATGGGACTTGCGCGCAGGAAAGCCAGCACCTGTCCTGTCTGCATGTCGTCAGCAGTCGCCAGCTGCAGCTCGGGTTTGTGCATGAGATCGGCGACTCGCACCCGGGCATCGCGGAACGGGATGCCGGCAATGGTGCCGCTGTTTTCCGTCGAACTGAGACTGTTGTGATCGATCACCACAGTGGTGCTGACGTTCTCGAGCCGTGGCCAGCCCGGCGCGTAGTCCAGCACGCCGTCCTCGACCGCAAACTCGACCCGGAACTCGCCATCGCCCTCGTCGTAGGGGAAGGCGCGCAAGGGGCCTCGCCAGGTCAGTTCGCCCTTCGG
>JAHDYN010000039.1 GCA_023383735.1 Gammaproteobacteria bacterium
ACTGCTCGCCGCTGCTGCGCCTGCACGGCGCATGGCGGGCAACGGCGATCGCCGAACACTTCCGCGAGCGCGGCCACCAGGTGCTGCTGCTGATGGACTCGCTGACCCGGTTTGCCCAGGCGCAGCGCGAAATCGGCCTCGCCATCGGCGAGCCGCCGGCCACCAAGGGCTATCCGCCCTCGGTATTCGGCCGTCTGCCGCAGCTCGTCGAGCGGGCCGGCACGGGCGCCGAAGGCGGCGGCTCGATCACGGCCTTCTATACCGTGCTTGCCGAAGGCGACGATGAAAACGATCCGATCGTGGACGCCTCGCGCGCCATCCTCGACGGGCACATCATGCTGTCGCGGGACATGGCCGAAAGCGGCATCTACCCGCCGATCAACATCGAGTCCTCGATCAGCCGGTCGATGACCCGCATCACTTCGCCGCAACACCTCGGCGCGGCACAGAAATTCCGCGAAATCGTCGCCTGTTATCTGCGCAACCGGGACCTGATCACCGTTGGTGCCTACCGGGCCGGTTCGGATCCGCAGCTCGACCGCGCGGTACGGCTCTGGCCACGCGTCGAGGCATTCCTGCGCCAGTCGACCGGGGCGGCGGTGAGCTTCGAGGAAAGCATTGCCCAGCTCGAGACACTGCTGCACAGCGACCCGGCTGATGCAGCCAGTCGCCCGCGCAGCTGATTGCCCTGAGAAACCGCCGCCATGGCCAGACGCAACCGGATGCAGGTCCTGCACAAGCTCGCTGAACACAGCGAAGCGGAAGCCTCGCGGCGACTTGCCGAACGGCTCAGGCTGCTCGATGCCGACGAGAAGCGGCTGGAGCAGATTCGCAGCTATCTGGCCGACTACTCGGGCAGCAAGCAGAACAGCGCCATGACCATCGGCGCGCTGCGCAGCAACCGCGGCTTCATGGAGCGACTGCGCAACGCCGTGGATGAGCAGCGCGGTACGGTCGAGACGCAGCGACACCAGGCGGAACAGCACGCTGCACAGTGGCGCGCCGCGCGAGCACGCAGCCTTGCCCTGGAGCGTCTGGCCGAGCGGATCGACCAACGCGAACAGCAACGGCGCGATCATCTGGAACAGCTGCGCCTCGACGAAGTCGCCAATCAGGGCAAGACCTGAACCCGCTGCAACGCAGTTGGCACGGAGATTGCTCCATTAACCCGGTCAAGGTGAAAGCAACAAGCATCCAGTGAGTGACCTGAGTCTCATTACCGCTCCGCCCGCAGACGCATCGGCGCTTGCAGCGGCCGCACTTCGCCCCCCGCCGGCCGCACCGGCAACGAAGGGCATCAACCCTTCACAACCTGCCGGCACACCCGTCGCCGACGGTACCGCGGACAGCAGTCGGGAGCCGTTTGCCGCACTGCTGCTGGGTTTCCTGCAAGGTGCGCAGCCCGCCGCGCCGACGCCAACGGGCCTCGCGGCAAACCCGAATACCACGGCAGGCGACGAGTTGCCGTTGCCTGAGACGGCGGCCGACAGCAGCGAACTGCCCGGCCTGGTGCCTCTGGCTGCCGCAGGCCTGTCGCCAGCGCCAAGCGCGGCTTACGGGCCCGCGAGCGGCAGGGCCTTGCCGGCAAGCGGCAGCGGTTTGCCGCCCGAGACTGCCGCCACTGCCACACTCGACACAGCCGCCGCCAACCCGGATGAAACAGGCACAGCGACACCGGCAAGCCGGATTTCGCTGGCCGATATCGAACACAGCCGCCAGCTCAATATGGCCGCCTCGACAGCGCCAGCCGCCGATGACTGGAGCAGGCGCTTCATGCCGGCCGCAGCGACGATGGACGGGCCAACGGCCGGTTCCAGCGCCGACGGTCCGACCGATCTGCTACCCGGTACCGAGACAGAGCCCGTCCTGCGCCAGCCGGCCGGGCTGACTGCGGGCGACCTGTCGCGCCTCGTGCAAAACCTCGCACAGAACGGGGGCCGTGAGGCATTTTCTGCCGCATTCAGCACCGACGGCAACGGCATGAATTCCCCGCTCGGCACGGCCGGCACAGCGGCGGGCAACCCACCAGGGTCGGAGACCAGCCTCGGCAACATGGCGCGCGGTGGCCTGAGCGGGTTCCCGCCCCTGCAGCCGCTCGGCCCGGCACAGGCCTGGACGACGGGCCTTGGCGATCGCCTCCTGACCCTTGCCGGACCGGGTACGCACTCGGCCCGGCTCCGGCTGCACCCTGAAAGCCTCGGTACGCTGGACATCGAGATAAAGATTGCCGACAGCACCGCACAGGTCTGGTTTGGCGCCCAGCACAGCCAGACCCGGGAGGCCATCGAGGCCTCGCTGCCGCAGCTGCGCGAGATGTTCGCCGAGCAGGGCATCCGGCTGGCACATGCCCAGGTGGACTCCGGCTCGGACCAGCGGGCACGGGATCAGCAGCAGGGTTTCAACGAGGCCGGTAACCCGCGCACCGCGTGGCGCGACGCCCCGGCCCGCAGCGAACTGCCCGACAGGCTGGCGCCGGCTCGACCGGCGACAAGCCGCCTGGTCGACGCCTGGGCCTGAACAGGCCACTGCCAATCGCTTGACGACCCCGGGCGGGCTACGTCAAGCCCTTGACGCTCCAGACCGGCACCGCCCTGGTTTTAACTAGCTGTTTTATATTGCTTTTCTGCGCCACGCAGCTGATGGCACGGGTCTTGCTTTGAGGTATCCGGGACTTATTACGGAACCGTACTCATGGCAACTGAAGAAACCCAGGCAGCCCCTGGCGTCGAGCCCGCCGCGGTCGCAAAGAGCAGCAGTGGTCTGGTCAAGGCCATTGGCCTCGGTGCCGGGCTGTTCATGATGATGCTGATCACGCAGCTCGCCGGGCCGATCCTCGGCTGCAAACTCCTGCATTCCATGACACCGAACTGCCCCGCGCCGGAAGTCGTCGTCGGCGAGGACGGCAAGCCCAAGGAAAAGATCAACAAGGCGCCGCCACAGTATCTGGCCTTTGACCCGCCCCTGGTCGCCAGCCTGGAAGACAAGGGCACGATCCGTTTTCTGCAGGTCACCGTGGAACTCATGGCCCGCGACGAGAAAGTCATCGCCGCAGTCGAAACCCACATGCCGGTCATCCGCAACAACCTGCTGATGATGCTTGGCGGACAGACCGTCAGCTCACTCACCAATCGCGAGGAAAAAGAAAAGCTGCGCAAACAGGCGCTGGCTGAAGTCCAGAAGATCATGAAGGCCAATACCGGGGAAGCCGGTGTTGAGGACCTGTACTTCACGAGCTTTGTCGTCCAGTAACCGGCTTCCGGTCCGCGCATGAAAACCAGGGAAATCATTTCGGACGACGAAGCGCTGGCACTGCGCGAAGGCGCCGGCAACGCCGACCCGCAGGGGCCGGCACCCGAGGGCCACGTACTGGATCTGCATGCCGATCACTGGGAGCGCATCGCTGCTGGCCGCGCACCGGCCCTGGATGCGATTTCAGAACGGCTCGGCGGACTGCTGAAGATGACCGCACGCCGCTTTTTTCGCCGGCCCGTTGACGTGACGCCGCGCGGATGGCGCGAGGAACGCTGGGGCGCCTTTGCGCGACGGCTGCCGGTGCCCACCAGCCTCAACGTGCTGGAGATCCCGCAGCAGAAGCTGAAGGGCATGATCACGCTGGATGCCGATTTCGTCTTCACGCTCACCGACATATTCTTCGGCGGCGATGGCAAGAGCACGCGCGCCGAGGGCACGCCCGATTTCACGCCGATGGAAACGCGGCTGGTGCGCAAGTTCGTCACTGCAATCGTCCAGGACATGAAGGAAGCCTGGAAACCCTACATGCCGGTGGAGATCCAGCTGGCCAACAGCGAGATCAGCCCGGTCTTCGCCGCCATTGCCTCCAATTCTGAACCCGTGTGCATCACGGGTTACGAACTGCTGCTGGGCAACCATGAACTGAAGTTCGAGCTGATCCTGCCGCTGGCATTCATCGAGCCCCTGCGCCGCCTGCGCAATCCCGGGCAGCCCAACCAGGGCGAGGCCGACTCGAAACGCTGGCAGGCCCGCCTCAAGACAGACGTACAGGACGCATCGGTCTCGCTGCGCGCCGTACTCAACGGCACACAGGTGATCCTGCGCGACATCAGCCAGGCCCGCCCCGGCGACATCATTTCCATCGATGCGCCCACTACCGTAACGCTCTACGCAGGCGACAACGCACTGCTTGAAGGCACCCTCGGCGTCAGCCAGGGACGCAATGCCGTGCGCATCACCAAACCGGCCAACCGCATCACAGTAGGAGAGAAATATGGACGAGGCGAAGACCTCTGACAGTGCCGTTGCTCCGGCAACGGCACAGCCTTTTCAGGCCCCGGCTCTGGATGGCGCGGCTGCAGCCGCCACCGCTTCGGGCAATGACACGCGACCGAACATCGACGTGATCCTGGACGTTCCGGTCACCCTGTCGCTGGAAGTCGGACGCGCCCAGATGAGCGTCGGCCGGCTGCTGCGGCTCACGCAGGGCTCTGTGGTCGAACTGGACCGCAGCGCCGGTGAGCCGCTCGACGTGCTGGTGAACGGTACCCTCGTGGCGCACGGCGAGATCGTGATCGTCAATGACAAGTTCGGCATCCGCCTCACCGATGTGGTGCCCCCCGGCAAACGGATCGGACCACAGGACTGAGCAGCGACAATGCAAGTCATCCACGGGAAATTCCAGCCGGTCAGCACCCTGATGTGCTGCGTCGTGACGGGCCTTCTGTCGGCGATGCCGGCCCTGGCCGAGGCGCCGGCGACCGGTGTGGCCGGCGGCGGTCTTGCCGCTGGAGACATCGCCTCCGCAACGCTGCGCATGGTGGCCGGACTGGTCATCGTCCTCGGCCTGCTCGCTGCAACCGCCTGGGTATCGCGCCGCTTTCGTGCCGGCAGCGCTGCGCGCGGCGGCGCCGTGGAAATCCTCACCGGCCTGTCGCTGGGCAACCGGGAACGGGTGGTACTGCTGAAGGTTGGCCGCGACCAGGTACTGGTGGGCATCAGCCCTTCAGGCCTGCGCACGCTGCATGTCCTCGGCCAGACAGAAGATCCGGAGTTCTCCGGCTACATGGAAAACAAGTCATGAGATCCCCCTCCCCGTTCACCGCGCGCCGGTGCGCCCTGTTTGCGGCGCTGCTGCTGGTGCCTGCGCTGGCCATGTCGGCGCCGACCATTCCGGCACTGTCGATCATCGACAGCAGCGACGGCGGCAAGACCTGGTCGGTGAGCATCCAGATCCTCCTGCTGATGACGGCACTGACGCTGCTGCCGTCGCTGCTGCTGGCCGCGACCTCGTTCACGCGCATCGTGATCGTGCTGGCCATCCTGCGCCAGGCGCTCGGCATGCCGCAGACCCCGCCGAACCAGATCCTGGTCGGCCTGGCACTGTTCCTCACCTATTTCGTGATGGCGCCGGTCATCGACCGCATCAATGCCGATGCGCTGCAACCCTACCTGGCCGGCACCATCGAAATGAGCGATGCGGCGGCCAAGGCCCAGGAGCCGCTGCGCGAGTTCATGCTGAGCCAGACCCGTGAACCGGATCTGCAGCTGTTTGCGGGACTGGCCGGGAAAGAAGGCTTCGCGAGTCCGGCTGAAGTGCCGATGTCGGTGCTTCTGCCGAGCTTCATGACCAGCGAACTCAAGACCGCCTTCCAGATCGGCTTCCTGACCTTCATCCCGTTCCTGATCATCGACCTGGTGGTCTCCAGCGTGCTGATGTCGATGGGCATGATGATGCTCTCGCCAATGCTCATCTCCCTGCCTTTCAAGATCATGCTCTTCGTGCTCGTCGATGGCTGGGGTCTCATCGTCGGCACGCTGGCAAGCAGCTTCGCGCCACATACCTGAGGTGCACCCTGATGACACCCGAAACCGTACTCACCATTGCCCGCGAAGCACTGACCGTGACCACGCTGCTGGCAGCACCGTTGCTGCTCGTTGCACTGGTCACCGGCGTCATGGTCGGCATCCTGCAGGCTGCGACGCAGATCAATGAAATGACCCTGTCATTCATCCCGAAGTTGCTGGCACTGATGCTGACACTGCTGATCACCGGTCCGTGGATGCTGCAGCTGATCACCAGCTACACACGGACACTGTTCACCAGCATCCCTGGCCTGCTTGGCTGAGGCCGTCCGGCATGTTCACCGTCGTACAGATCGCTGACACCCTTCTCGGTGTGCTGTGGACGGTGCTGCGGGTCGGTGGCGTGGTGATGCTCGCCCCGCTGCTGGGTGCGATGTACGTACCGCGCCGCATCCGCCTGGCAATGGCACTGGTGCTGACCATCACCATGCTGCCGATCGCCGGATCCATGCCGGCCGTGCAGCCACTCAGCCCCGACGGGATCGTCGCCATTACCCAGGAGCTGGTGGTCGGGCTTGCCATCGGTTTTGTGCTGCGTCTTGCCACCGAGGCGGCACTGCTGGCCGGGCAGTTGATCTCCACCGGCATGGGCCTCTCCTTTGCCACGGTCGTTGACCCGCAGAACGGCGGCATGCCGCTGCTCGGCCGCTTCTATATCGTGGTGTCGTCGCTGGTCCTGCTGGCCACCAACGCCCATCTCTCCCTGATCGCACTGCTGGCACAGAGCTTCCAGGTGGTGCCGATCGGCTCGGGCGGGCTGGCGCCGACTGATGCCCGCCTGATCGTGGAATTTGCCGGACTGATGTTTGCCGGCGCCATCCAGCTTGCGCTGCCGTCAGTGGTGGCCATCCTGATGGTCAATCTGGCCTTCGGCGTGATCAGTCGTGCCGCTCCCACCCTCAACCTGTTTGCGGTCGGCTTCCCGATCACGATCCTGCTCGGTCTGGCAATCCTGGTGATGTCCCTGCAGACCCAGGGTCCGGTCTGGCTCGAACACATGCATGAAGCCTTCACGCTGCTCACCGGAATGCTGGGGAGCGGGTAGCCATGGCCGAAAACCAGACACCGCAGGAAGACCGCACCGAACAAGCCACGGCAAAACGCCTGGAGGATGCGCGGCGCAAGGGCCAGATCCCGCGTTCGCGCGAACTGAACATGGCTGTGGTGCTGACCACAGCCTGCGTGGCCCTGTACTCGGACCGGGCCGGCATTGCCGCCAGCGCCCGCAGCCTCATGACCAACGCGCTGCGCATGGACCAGGCGGCACTGACCGACCCCGGTTACATGAGCACTGCGCTGGCCGAGGCGATGTTCACCGCGCTGCGCATGTGCACACCGCTGTTTGCCGCCCTGGCGGCCGCAGCGGTACTCGGCGCGGTGGCGATCGGCGGCTTTGTCTTTACCCCCGACCCCGTGTCCTTCAAGTTCGAAAGGCTGGACCCGGTGGCCGGCCTCGGCCGCATGTTCAGCAAGAACAGCCTGGTCGAGGTGCTCAAGGCACTGGCCAAGGCCACGGTGATCATCGGCTTCATCGTCGCCCTGCTGATGGGCAGTACCGATGCACTGCTGGGACTCAGTGCCCGCTCGCTCAATTCGGCGATGGCCGAATCAAGCTGGCTTGCCCTGCTCGCGCTCGCCGTGTCCAGTGCCGCGCTGCTGCTGATCGCTGCTGTCGATGCGCCCTGGCAGCTGTGGAGCCATGCGCAGCGGATGAAGATGACCCGCAAGGAGATCGAGGATGAAGCCAAGGAATCCGATGGCCGGCCTGAAGTACGCAGCCGCATCCGCGCCCTGCAGCAGGAGACCGCACGCCGGCGGATGCTGGCCGATGTGGCCAAAGCCGACGTGGTGGTCACCAACCCGACGCACTTTGCCGTTGCCCTGCGCTACGACGACCAGCGCATGCGTGCACCCGTTGTTTTGGCCAAGGGTGCCGATCTGACTGCCGCCCGGATCCGCGAGATCGCCACCGGGCACAAGATCGCGCTGTTCGAGTCTCCGCTGCTGGCGCGTGCCCTGTACTGGAGCACCGATATCGGCCATGAGATCCCGGCCCCGCTGTATCTGGCGGTCGCCCAGGTACTGACCTACGTATACCGGCTGCGCAATGCGCGGACGCTCGGCGGCGCGTGGCCGGAGAAACCGGTCATCGAAGTCGATCCGAAGCTGGCCAGCGGCCCGCAGCAACGACGCCGCCGGCGACGGTAGACGCTAACCCCCGCAAAACACACATCGGTACATCAGGATGGCAGCAACAAACAACAACTGGGCAAGCACGATTCGCAACACGGCGATCATGAGCGCCGGACTGCCGCTGGTGGTACTGGCCATGCTGGCCATGATCGTGCTGCCGATGCCACCGCTGGTGCTCGACGCGCTGTTCACCTTCAACATCTGCATTTCGCTGGTCGTCATCCTGGCGGTCGTCTACGTGATGCGCCCCCTGGACCTGGCCGCGTTTCCGACGGTCCTGCTGCTGGCCACCCTGCTGCGGCTGGCGCTGAACGTCGCCTCCACACGCGTGGTGCTCCTCAACGGCCATACCGGCGGAGATGCTGCCGGCAAGGTCATCGAGGCCTTCGGCTCCTTCGTGATCGGCGGCAACTACGCCGTCGGCATCGTGGTGTTCGCGATCCTGCTGATCATCAACTTCATCGTGGTGACCAAGGGTGCCGGACGTGTGGCCGAAGTCAGCGCACGGTTCACCCTCGACTCCATGCCCGGCAAGCAGATGGCCATCGATGCCGACCTCAACGCCGGCATCATCACCCAGGCCGAGGCCATCACACGGCGCGCAGAGGTACGCATGGAAGCGGACTTCTATGGTTCCATGGACGGTGCCAGCAAGTTCGTGCGCGGCGACGCGATCGCCGGCCTGCTGATCGTGTTCATCAACCTGATCGGCGGCATCCTGATCGGCGTGCTCCAGCATGACATGAGCTTCGCGCAGGCCGCCTCGACCTACGCCCTGCTGACCATCGGTGATGGCCTGGTGGCGCAGATTCCGTCGCTGCTGCTGGCGATTTCCGTCGCCGTGATCGTCACCCGCATGTCGCGCTCCGAAGACATGGGCAAGCAGCTGTTCAGCCAGTTGCTCGGCGACCGGCGCGTGCTGCGCGTGGTGGCCGCACTGCTCGGACTGCTGGGGCTCGTACCCGGCATGCCGAACATCGCCTTTCTGCTCATGGCTGGCGTATGCGCCGCAGGGGCCTGGCTGCTCGATCGGCGCGACAACCAGGTCGAGGTCGAGGCAGAGGTACCGGTCGTTCCGGATGTGGTCGACAACGAAGCCAGCCGCGAGCTGTCCTGGACCGATGTCGGCGAGGCCGATGCGATCGGTCTCGATGTGGGCTACCGGCTGATTCCGCTCGTCGACCGCCAGCAGGATGGCGAACTGATGCGGCGGATCAAGGGCGTGCGCAAGCGCCTGTCGGAGGAACTGGGCTTTCTGGTGTCGCCGGTGCGGATCCGTGACGACCTGGATCTGCCGGCCAGCGGTTATCGCATCAGCGTGATGGGCTCGCCGATCGCCACCGGCGAGGTGCACCTGGACCGGGAACTCGCCATCAACCCGGGGCACATCGAACAGCGCATGAACGGTATTCCGGCGCAGGACCCGGCCTATGGTCTCGAGGCAGTGTGGATCGAGCCGGTACAGCGTGAAGAAGCACAGTCACGCGGCTATACCGTGGTGGATGTACCCACCGTCATCGCCACGCATCTCAGCAAGGTGCTGCACGAGAACGCACATGAAATCTTCGGTCACCAGGAAGCGCAGGAGCTGCTCGACCGGCTGGGCAAGCAGGCGCCAAAGCTGATCGAGGAACTCGTGCCCAAGACCCTGTCGCTGTCGGTCATCGTGCGCGTGCTCCAGGAACTCCTGCGCGACCAGATTCCGATCACCAACATGCGCACCATCTGCCAGGCGCTGGCCGAACACGGCCGCAGCAGCCAGGACCCCGACACATTGACCGGTGCCGTGCGCGTGGCGCTCGGCCGGACCATCGTGCAGCGGGTCAGCAACGGCCAGGACGAACTGCCGGTCATCACCCTCGACCCGCGGCTGGAACAGATCTTGCAAGAAGCACTCA
>JAHDYN010000040.1 GCA_023383735.1 Gammaproteobacteria bacterium
GGAAGTCTGGCTGAACGGCATGGAGGTCACGCAGTTCACCTATTTCCAGCAGGTGGGTGGCCTCGACTGCCGGCCGGTCACCGGCGAGATCACCTACGGACTCGAGCGGATCGCCATGTACCTGCAGGGCGTCAACAGCGTCTATGACCTGTTGTGGACCGATGGCCCCTTCGGCCGCGTCACTTACGGCGATGTCTTCCACCAGAATGAAGTGGAAATGTCGCGCTACAACTTCGAGGCGGCCGACACCGGCGTGCTGGCACCGCGCTTTGATGCGGCCGAGCGCGCCTGTCAGACGCTGATCGAGAAGGGGCTGACACTGCCGGCTTACGAACAGGTGCTCGAAGCCTCGCATACCTTCAACCTGCTCGATGCGCGACGGGCGATCTCCGTGAGCGAGCGACAGCGCTACATCCTGCGCGTCCGGGAACTGGCCCGGCTGGTTGCGCAGGCATACTACGACAGCCGCGCCGCGCTCGGTTTCCCGCTGGTTGCGAATCGCGCTGCACGCTGAACAACGGTTCTGGTTCCTGTCCCATGGCGCAAACTGCTGACTTCCTGGTTGAGATCGGTACCGAAGAGCTGCCACCCAAGGCGCTTCGCGAGCTCGAAAGCAGCTTTGCCGGGCATATCCGCACCGGCCTGAACGCCGCGGGGCTCGGCTTTGCGACTCTGCGTTCCTACGCAACGCCGCGACGGCTGGCAGTGAGCATCACCGCCCTGGATTGCGCGCAACCCCGGCAGCGGGTGGAAAAACGCGGCCCGCCGCTGGCTGTGGCTTTCGATGCGGACGGCAAACCGACCCGCGCTGCGCAGGCCTTTGCGGAGGGCTGTGGCGTATCGGTCGAAAGCCTGGGACGCAGCGAAACCGCGAAGGGCGCATGGCTTCACTACAGCGCCGAGGTACCCGGCCAGCCGGCGAGCGAACTGCTGCCCGGCATCGTGAACGAGTCGCTGGCGGCCCTGCCCATACCGCGGCGCATGCGCTGGGGCGATGGCGATACCGAGTTCGTGCGGCCGGCACACTGGATCGTGATGCTGCTCGGCACTGAAGTCCTGCCAGGCACCATCCTTGGCCTCACACCATCCCGGCAGACGCGCGGACACCGCTTTCACGCACCTGGCCCCATCGAGCTGCAAAGCGCCGCTGACTACGCCAGCGTGCTGGCAACGCACAAGGTCATCGCCGATTTCGCCGAACGGCGCGCGCGCGTGCGAGAGCTCGCCGAGGCCGCCGCAACCGGTGTCGGTGGCCACGCGATGATCGAGCCCGATCTGCTCGATGAAGTCACCGCGCTGGTTGAATGGCCGGTTGCGCTGACGGGGCGCTTTGATGAGGGCTTTCTGCGCCTGCCCGAGGAGGTGCTGATAGCCACTCTTCAGGGCCATCAGCGTTATTTCCCGGTGCGGAACAGTGCAGGCCGGCTGCTGCCGAACTTCATCGCCACCGCAAACATCGAGAGCCGTGATCCGGCCCAGATCCGGCAGGGCAACGAGCGGGTCATCCTGCCGCGCCTGTCGGACGCAGCATTTTTCTGGGACCAGGACATCCAGGCCAGCCTGGAATCCCGTCTGGAGCGCCTCGATTCGGTGGTCTTTCAGAAGGGTCTCGGCAGCCTGCGCGAGCGGTCCGTCCGGGTGGCCCGGCTCGCCAGCCAGGTTGCCGAACAGCTGGGTTGCCTGAGTGCGCAGGCCGAGCGCGCCGCGCTGCTCGCCAAGGCCGACCTGCTGACCCAGATGGTCGGTGAGTTTCCCGAATTGCAGGGGCGCATGGGCTATCACTACGCGAAGCTCGACGGCGAGCCCGCCGAGGTTGCCGTTGCCATCGAGGAACAGTACCTGCCCCGCCATGCCGGTGACCGGTTGCCGGCATCGGCGACCGGCCGCGCGCTGTCGATCGCCGACCGTGCCGATACCCTGGCTGGCGTCTTTGCACTCGGCAAGCGCCCCAGCGGCGCCAAGGATCCCTTCGGCTTGCGGCGCACTGCGCTCGGCTTGCTGCGCATCCTGGTCGAGGACCAGGTCGATCTCGACCTGCCCGCACTGCTGAACGAGGCCGTCAGGCTGCAGCCGGTGCAGACCAAAGACCCCGCCGCGCTCGCCGCCGAGCTCTTCGAATTCATCATGGACCGCTCGCGTGCCTGGTATCTCGAGGGGCTGGCGCCCGGTCTGGCAGCGGGTGTCGTCAGCGCCGAGATGTTCGAAGCGGTACGCAACCGCCGGACGGGTTCACTGGTCGACTTCCACGCGCGTCTGCTCGGTGTTTGCGCCTTCATGCGGCTCCCCGAAGCGGAAAGCCTCGCGGTCGCCAACAAGCGGATTGCCAACATTCTGCGCAGCGCCGGCGATGTGCCCGCAGCACTGAATCCCGCCCTGTTCAGCTTTCCTGAAGAAGGGGCGCTCAACGAGGCCATAGACAAGGCAGCTGCGGCACACGGCCGCTTTCTGGAGCGACGCGACTACCAGCAGGCTCTATGTGCGCTGGCGGCCCTGCGGACGCCGGTCGACGCATACTTCAATGCCGTCCTGGTGATGGCAGAGGATGCAGCGGTACGCAACAACCGGCTTGCGCAACTCAGAAGGCTGCAACAGCTGTTTCTGGATGTTGCCGACCTGTCCTGCCTGGGCAGCGGTTCGAACTGACGGCCGTGAACACCAAGGTCGGACCGGAGCCGGGCGCAGGACTCATCGTTCTGGACCGCGACGGGGTCATCAACCGGGAGTCGCCGGACTTCATCAAGACCGCCGATGAGTGGCTGCCGCTGCCGGGCAGCCTGGAAGCGATCGCGGCACTCAGCCAGGCGGGGTTCACCGTCGTCGTGGCGACCAACCAGTCAGGTGTGGGCCGCGGCCTGATCAGTCCGACGGCACTCGGCGAGATCCACGGTCGAATGGTTCAAAGCGTGGCAGAGGCCGGGGGAAAACTCGCGGGGATCTTTTTCTGTCCACACCGACCCGAAGATAATTGCAGTTGCCGGAAACCAAAGCCCGGTTTGCTGGAACAGATCGAGGCGCAGTTTGGCCGCAGCCTGAAGGGCCGGCCCGTGATCGGCGATTCGGCCAGGGATCTGCAGGCAGCTGAGGCCATTGGCGCACGTGCCATTCTGGTGCGTACCGGGAATGGCATTGAAACAGAGCGCAGGTTTGGCAGCGGCAGGAAGCCGGAGATATTCGACGATCTGGCTGCGGCTGCGCGCTCGCTGATCGGACAGGGAGTTTCGGGATAGTGCTGGCACGCTCTCTTCTGTTCAACACCATCCTGTTCCTGAGCGTTGCGGTGTGGAGCATCGTGGTCGTCATTGGACGCCTGTGGGGCTATACCGTCGCCTACGACCTGACGGTCAGCTGGGCGCGGTGGATACTCGCCGTGTGCGGGAAGATCTGCGGACTGCACTACACCGTCGAGGGCATGGAAAATCTTCCGCGCGAAAACTCCGTGGTGCTTCTCAAGCATTCCTCGGCCTATGAAACCATCGCGCAGTGGTGCCTGTTCCCGCGCCAGACCTGGGTACTGAAGCGCGAAGTGCTCTGGACGCCGTTCCTCGGCTGGGCCGTGGCCGGCGTGCGGCCCATCGCGATCAACCGGCAGGCCGGCAGACGCGCCGTCGAGCAGGTTGTCGCCCAGGGGCGTGAGCGCCTTCGTGACGGGCTCTGGGTGATGATCTTTCCCGAAGGGACCCGGATGCCGGCAGGGCAGACACGCAAATACGGCGTGAGCGGTGCGCTGCTGGCCATCGAAGCGGGCAAGCTGCTGGTTCCGGTCGCGCACAATGCCGGCGATTACTGGCCGCGGCGCGGCTGGCTCAAGCGGCCGGGCACGGTGACATTCCGCATCGGCAAGCCGGTAGACCCGGCCGGCCGCGACCCGCGCGAGGTCAACGCCGAAATCCAGCAGTGGATCGAAACCGAAGTGGCCGCCATGCGCAAAGCCGCAGGCTGCGCCTGATTCAGATATCGATGTTTTCCGCCGCGAGCGCATTGCGCTCGATGAACTCCCGGCGCGGCTCAACCTGATCACCCATCAGCGTGGTGAAGATCTCGTCAGCCGCAACGGCATCCTCGATCCGTACCTGCATGAGGCGGCGCGTGGCCGGATTGACGGTGGTTTCCCACAACTGCTCGGGGTTCATTTCGCCAAGACCCTTGTAGCGCTGGATGGCCTGCCCCTTTCGGGCCTCGGCCATCAGCCATTCCATCGCCTGGCGGAAGTTCTGGATGTCGCGCTTCTGGTCCCCCCGGAGCACCTGGCTGCCCGGGCGGACCAGTCCGCGCAGGCTGTTGCCGAGTTCGGCGATCTTGCGATATTCGGCCGATTCGAAGAAGCGCAGCGACAGTTCGCTGGGCTCCTCAACGCCGTGACGGGAGCGCCAGATGGTGAAGCCCTGGGGCTTGTCATCGCTGACAGCGAGTTCGATGCGATAGGACACGGTTTCTTCGACGGCATTCAGCGCCTTCGCCAGTTCGGCACCCCAGGCCGTCAGCCAGTCAGGATCGGAAAAACGCTCTGCCGGCAGCTCGGGCAAGCCGATCAATTGCTCCAGCAGGTTGCCGTAGTAGCGGCGCGAGAGCCGGTCGATGATTGCCATGACGAGAATGAATTCACGGCACAGGCTGCCGAGCGCCTCACCCTGCAGTGGCGGCTCGCCACCGCCGAGCTGGATGGAGGCACCATCGAGCGCCGACTTGAGCAGCAGCGCATTCAGCTCCAGGTCGTCCTTGACGTAGGTTTCCTGCTTGCCACGCTTTACCTTGTAGAGCGGCGGCTGGGCGATGTAGATGTGACCTCGCTCGATCAGCTCCGGCATCTGCCGGTAAAAGAAGGTGAGCAGCAGCGTGCGGATATGCGAGCCGTCGACATCGGCGTCGGTCATGATGATGATGTGGTGGTAACGCAGCTTGTCCGGATCGAAATCCTCGCGGCCGATGCCGCAGCCGAGCGCGGTGATCAGCGTGCCGACTTCTGCCGAGGCGAGCATCTTGTCAAAGCGCGCCTTTTCCACGTTGAGGATCTTGCCCTTGAGCGGCAACACGGCCTGTGTCCGGCGGTCGCGGCCCTGCTTGGCTGATCCACCTGCCGAATCACCCTCGACGAGAAAGAGCTCGGAAAGGGCCGGATCTTTTTCCTGGCAATCGGCGAGCTTGCCGGGCAGCCCGGCGATGTCGAGTGCACCTTTACGCCGTGTCATCTCGCGGGCTTTGCGCGCCGCTTCGCGCGCTCGCGCCGCATCGATCAGTTTTGCAACGATGATCTTTGCTTCTGCCGGATGCTCGAGCAGGAAGTTTTCCAGGTGGTCTGCGACGGCCGTTTCAACGGCAGCCTTGACCTCGGAGGACACGAGCTTGTCCTTGGTCTGCGAGGAAAATTTGGGGTCTGGCAACTTGACCGACAACACGGCGGTCAGACCTTCACGGGCATCATCACCGGTGGTCGCAACCTTTTCTTTCCGTGAAGCGAATTCTTTTTCGATGTAAGTGTTGAGCGTGCGGGTCAGCGCGGCCCTGAATCCGGAGAGGTGCGTGCCACCGTCCTTCTGCGGGATATTGTTCGTGTAGCAGAACATGTTTTCCTGGTAGCCATCGTTCCACTGCAGCGCGCATTCAACGAGCACCGTGTCCTGGAGGCGCGAGAGGTGAATGACGGTGGGCTGTATCGGCGTCTTGTTGCGGTTCAGGTGTTCGACAAAGGCGCGGATGCCGCCTTCGAACTGGAAAGTATCGCTACGCCCGTCCCGCTCGTCCACCAGGTGGATAGAGACGCCCTGATTGAGGAACGACAGTTCGCGCAGGCGCTTGGCCAGGATGTCGTAGTGGAATTCGATATGGCTGAATACTTCCGAGCTGGGCTTGAAGCGGATCACCGTACCGCGCCGCTTGGTTTCACCGGTTACCGCGAGGGGCGCCTCGGGCACGCCCAGGTGGTAGCGCTGCTCATGGATCCGGCCGTCGCGATAGATCTTGAGGTCCAGTACCTCGGACAGGGCGTTGACGACAGACACGCCGACGCCATGCAGGCCTCCGGAAACCTTGTAGGAATTGCTGTCGAATTTGCCGCCGGCATGCAGCACGGTCATGATGACCTCGGCAGCCGAAACTCCCTCGTCTGTGTGGATATCTACGGGGATACCGCGCCCATCGTCGCTGACCGTGATGGATTCGCCGGCATGGATGGTTACCGTGATCTTGCTGCAGTATCCGGCCAGGGCTTCGTCAACGGCATTGTCGACGACCTCGAAAACCATGTGGTGCAGACCGGTACCGTCATCGGTGTCACCGATGTACATACCCGGTCGTTTTCTGACTGCATCGAGGCCTTTTAAGACTTTGATATGGGTGGAGTCGTAGCGTTCTGAATCGACCATGAAAGACCTCGATTTTCAAGCGGATAATTATAGCAAAGGCCGTACCAATCCTTGTTCCACGTGGAACAAACGTCCTGATTCTGCGAAGGGCAACAGCTCGGGCTCGAGGGTCGTCAGAAAGACCTGAACCGGGGCGGCCAGAACCACCTCCAATAACTTCCTCAGGTGTTGCCTGTCGAGATCAGCTGCCGGCTCGTCAATGAGCAGAATGACCGGGCGGCCGAGCGCCTCCGCAACCACTTCGATTTGCGCCAGGGTGAGCGCAGCGACCACGAGTTTTTCCTGGCCACGCGAGACGGTGTCTCGCGCGCGCCGCTCGCGCACGCTGACCACCAGATCACCTCGATGCGGACCAACGGTGGTGGCGTTCATTTGCTGATCCCGATGTCGAGCAGCCGCCAGCGCTGCACCGAATTCACTGCCTTCTGCCCAGCCGGATCGGTACTGGAGGTCGATCTCTGCATCCAGCAGCGCAATTCCAGCGCGCTGAACGGGTGCCAGCAGGCGCTGCACGAGTTGCCGCCTGCACTGGTCCACGAGCAGGCCGGTGGAAACCAGAGCGGCATCCCAGGCCCAGGCCGCCTCGGCCGAATGCTGTTTAAGCGCCGCATTTCGCTGCTGCAGCGCTCGCCGGTACTGCTGCCAGGCCTCGAGAAAGACATGTTCCACGTGGAACACCGACCAATCCAGAAACTGCCGCCGCACCGAGGGCGGCCCCACGATGAGCTCATGGCTGGCCGGTTCCAGTACCTGTACCGGCACCGTCCGAACCAGCTCCGCCCGGGTCCCCGTCCGCCCATCGATCCGCACCGTCAGCCCCGAAGCCCGGGAAACCGCCACACCGACGCGGCCCGCCTCACCTTCGTCAAGGCTTCCAAAAACGGTGCACTGTTCCGCCCCGAACTGAATCGCCGCATCGACTTTTGAACTGCGGAAGGACGTGCCCCGGCCCAGAACGAAAATCGCCTCAAGCAAGCTGGTCTTGCCTGAGGCGTTGGATCCGGCAATCACATTGAGCTGCGGCCCCGGCTCCAGGACCGCTGATTCAAAACAACGGAATGTTTCGAGCCGTATTTCCGAAATTACGCGCTTAGCCACGTCCGGACGGTTGCAAATCCCGGTCTACAACCGCATCGGCATGACGACGTAGCGGGCACCTTTGCCATCCGGCGCACTGATCAGGCAGCTGCTGCTGGCATCCACAAAACCCAGTTGCACCTGCTCGCCGTCGACGGCCGCCAACGCATCCAGGAGATAATTGACGTTGAAACCGATCTCGATCGGCTCACCGCTGTATTCGACCTCGATCTCGTCGCGCGCCTCTTCCTGATCCGGATTATTGGCCTGAACCCGCAACATCGCCGGGTTCAGCTCCAGGCGCACACCGCGGTACTTCTCATTCGACAGGATCGCTGCACGCTGCAATGCGCTACGAAGGATATGCCGATCCGCCTTCAGCACATTGGCCTGCGGCTTCGGAATGACCTTCTCATAATCCGGGAATCTGCCGTCAATCAGCTTCGAAGTGAAGCGAATGTCGTCGATCGTGGCGCGAACGTGATTCGATCCTACCGCCAACGTCAGCTTGCCGTCATCGCTGAGAAGGCGCTGCAACTCCTGTACACCCTTGCGCGGAATAATCACCTGCTGCGTCGCACCCTTCTGTTCAGGCAGCGGCAGTTCGCAGACCGCCAGGCGATGACCATCGGTGGCCACCGCCCGAATCGCCTTCTTGCCCGTCTCCAGCAGCAAGCCGTTCAGGTAGTAGCGCACGTCCTGCTGGGCCATCGCGAACTGCGTTTTCTCGAGCAGCATGCGCAATTCCAGCTGTGATAGTTCCAGCGTATGCGCGGCCTGCACGTCATCGACCACCGGAAAGTCCGCGGCGGGCAGCGTACCGAGTACAAAGCGCGAACGACCCGACTTGAGAACCAGCCGCTCACCATCCGTCTCCACATGAATGCTTGCCTCATCCGGCAAGGAGCGACAGATATCCAGCAGCTTGCGGCCGGGCACGGTGATCTCACCCGGCGCACTGATCTTCTCGATGCCGACTTTGGCCACGAGCTCGACTTCCAGGTCCGTGGCCGTCACGGACAACTCGTTGCCTTTGGCTACCAGCAACAGGTTTGCGAGTATCGGCATGGTTTGCCGACGCTCCACCACCCCGATCACAGCCTGTACCGGTTTGAGTAGCGTTGAACGCGACGTGCTGAACTTCATCCCCAGATCCTGCTTAATAAAATTAATTGAGAGATATAAGTTAGTAGTAGTTATTAGTGGCAGCCAGAATGCTGAACAACTTTCTCTGGTCGCTGTTAATCAAGGCGTTCTTGCCCGAATTCTCCGTGGATATCCAGGTTGCTTTCTGCGGTATTTGCTGTGAACAAATTGTGCGTCGTTGTACCGCTGAAAATTACCCACAGCATGTTAACGATGTTCGCACTCGCTGTGCACATCATCCGCGCGCCTTCAGGCTGTCAGTATCCTCAACAGGTTTTGATAGTCCTCGCGAACACGCGCATCCGTTTCCCTTAGCAACTTGATCCGTCGGCAGGCATGCAGCACCGTGGTGTGATCGCGGCCGCCGAAGCGGTCGCCGATTTCCGGCAGGCTGTGGTTGGTCAGTTCCTTCGACAGACTCATCGCGATCTGGCGTGGCCGTGCAACCGACCGGTTGCGCCGCTTCGACAACAGGTCCGCAACCCGGATCTTGCAGTATTCCGCCACGATCTTCTGGATGTTTTCCATGGTAACCAGCTTTTCCTGCAGGGCCAGCAGGTCCCGCAGCGCCTCCTTGGCAAACTCGAGCGTGATGGGTCGCCCGGTAAAGGTTGCGTTGGCCATCACCCGGTGCAGCGCGCCCTCGAGTTCGCGGACGTTCGAGCGGATCCGCTGGGCGATGAAGAAAGCGACTTCTTCCGGCAGCACGATATGCCGGGCGGCAGCCTTGCTCATCAGGATGGCCACGCTGGTTTCGAGCTCGGGTGGTTCAATGGCCACGGTCAGTCCCCAGCCAAAGCGGGATTTGAGCCGCTCCTCCAGGCCACTGACCTCCTTGGGAAAGCGGTCACAAGTCAGGATCACCTGCCGCTGCCCCTCAAGTAACGCATTGAAAGTATGAAAGAATTCTTCCTGGGAGCGTTCCTTGTTGGCAAAGAACTGGATGTCGTCGATCAGCAGCGCGTCGAGTGACCGGTAAGCCGCCTTGAAGCCATTGATGGTGTTGTGCTGCAGCGCGCGCACCATGTCGCCGACGAACTGCTCGGAGTGCACATAGGCCACGCGGGCGTCCGGCCGACTGCCCATCACCAAGTTGCCGATCGCGTGCATCAGATGCGTCTTGCCCAGCCCGACGCCGCCGTAGATAAACAACGGGTTATAAGCCATCCCCGGATTGCTGCCGACCTGCATTGCGGCGGCCCGTGCCAGCTGATTGCTCTTGCCCTCGACGAAATTCTCGAAGGTGTACTCGC
>JAHDYN010000041.1 GCA_023383735.1 Gammaproteobacteria bacterium
CGAGGATCGGGCTGGCGATGATGCTGCGGATCTTTTCTGCATAACGCGGATCGGTTGCGTAACCGGAGCTCTGCAGCCGGTCGGCGTAGGCACCAGCATCGGCGCCGGCTCGCAAGGCGTCGCGGTAGCGCGGGTTGTCGCTCAGGAAGCGGACATAATCTTCAAAGCCGGCGGCCAGATCGGGATAGGCGCGGAAACTGGCCCGCTGGGGTTTTGGCAAACCGTCTTCGTATTCGAGCGTTGCGACGCTCACCCGCTCGCCATTCCAGCGCGAGTCGGCCTTGATGCCGAACAGGTTGTTGCCGCTCACTCCTGCGTCATCGCGGATCAGGCGGCTGCCCCAGCCGGTTTCGAGCGCAGCCTGTGCGACGATCGCGCGTGGCTCGACGCCGAGTGCGCGGCCGGCCTTGACGGCGAGTGGCCAGATCTCGCGCACGAATTCCTCGCGGCTGGCGGGCCGGAAGTCGGCGCGTTCGCCGCTGCCGACCGTGCCGAGGGCAGACAGGTCCGGCTGCGGTGCGTCCGACACCGGCAGCTCCGTGAGGCCCGGCACCGGCAGGTCGCCGAATGCCGGCACGGCACCGGCGCGTGCGGCCGGAAGCCGGCTCAGAAGCGCCGGAATCGAGGTGCCCAGCGAGGCGGCCGCGTTGGCAGCCGCCTGCTCGGGCGCAATGCCGAGCTGACGCGACATCATGTCGGCGATGCCGAGCCCCCTGCCGCGGGTCATCTCCATGGCGATCTGCTGGTCGAACATCTCCTGGTAGGTCGTGTCCTGTGATTCGCCGAGCACGGCGTTGGCGTCACGCATGCTCTTCAGCATCATCTGCACGAACAGCGCTTCAAACTGCCGGGCTGCTTCGCGGGCGGTTTCCTGCGAAGGCACGGAGGCATCGTGGCGCAGCTGCGCCAGCCCCTGGAAGTCGTTGAAGCTGCTGATATTGGCGGTCATGTCAGATGACGATCAGCTCGGCGTGCAGTGCGCCGGCGGAACGCAGTGCTTCGAGTATTGCGACCAGGTCCCCGGGCGCCGCACCGACCTGGTTGACGGCCTGGACGATATCGTTGAGTTCCACGCCGGGTTTGAACAGGAACATGCGGTTTTCTGCCTGGCTGACCTTGATGTTCGAGTCCCGCGTCACGACCGTGTCGCCTTTCTCGGCAAAGGGCTGCGGCTGGCTGACGTCGAAGTCCTCGGTGATGGAAACCATCAGCGAGCCATGCGAAACGGCCGCCGGCGAAACCCTGACGCTGGCGTTGATGACCACCGTGCCGGTCCGCGAATTGACGATCACCCGCGCCGCCGCATCGGCGGGCGTGACCTCGAGATTCTCGATCGTGGAAATCAGGCCGATGCGCGCGGCCTGGGTTTCCGGTGCCCGCACGCGCACCGACATGGGATCGTGTGCGACCGCAACGCCGGCGCCCAGCAGCGCGTTGATGCTGTCTGCCAGCCGGATGGAGGTGGTGAAATCGGGCCGGTGCAGGTTCAGCGTCAGCACTTCGGTGTCGCCGAGGATGGTCGGCACTTCGCGCTCGATGGTCGCGCCGTTCGGGATCCGGCCGACGCTGGGCACGTTGATCGAGACCTTCGAGCCATCTTCGCCTGCAAGGCCAAGTCCGCCCACGGCGAGGTTGCCCTGGGCAATCGCGTAGACCTGGCCATCGAGACCCTTGAGTGGCGTGAGCAGCAGCGTGCCGCCACGCAGGCTCTTGGCATTGGCAATCGACGAGGCCGTCACATCGATGGTCTGCCCGCTCTTGGCAAACGGCGGCAGGCTCGCGTGCACGACCACCGCGGCGATGTTTTTCAGCTGCAGGTTGGTGCCGGCCGGAATCGTCACACCCAGCCGCTCCAGCATGCTGGTGAGTGCCTGGGTGGTGAAGGGGGCCTGGGTGGTCTGGTCGCCGGTGCCATCGAGGCCGACCACCAGTCCATAGCCGACCAGCTGGTTTTCCCGGACGCCGCCGACCGTGGCGAGATCCTTGATCCGGTCGGCATGCGCCGGTCCCTGCAGCATGGCCATGAGGACGGCGCCGAGCAGCAGAAAGAGCGTGTGCCGGCGGATCTGTTCGCTTTGCCTGTTCATGTGTGTACTACCGCGTGGCTGCTCAGAGGGGCCACAGCTTGATGAAGAAACGGGTCAGGATGCCCGGGCGATTGGCGTCGGCAAGCGTGCCCTGGCCGCTGTAGGTGATGCGCGCATCGGCAACCTTGTAGGAGTCCACCGAGTTGTCGGAGGCGATGTCGACCGGGCGGACGATGCCGCTGATCTGCACGAATTCCTCGCCCTGGTTGAGGGTCAGCCACTTCTCGCCACGGACCAGCAGGTTGCCGTTCGGGTAGACCTCGGCGACAGTGACCGTGATGTTGCCGCTCAGGCTGTTGCTCTGGCTGCTGCTGCCCTTGCCGCTGAAGTCCTGCTCGGTTTCCCACTCGTTGTTGAGCAGGTCCTTGCCATTGCGCGTGATGCCCTTGCCGCCAATGACGGGCACGCCGGTATCGACTGAACTCTCCTTGCTGGCATCCGAGCTGGCGCTCTTCGATGCCTGGGTTCTCTCTGCCAGGCGGATGGTCAGCGTGTCGCCGACGCGTCGCGCCTTGACGTCCTCGAACAGCGACAGCCCGCGTGCCGGCTGATAGATGGCGCCACTCGTCGCCGGTGGCAGCATCGGCTGTGGCGGCATCGTCGGCCGGTAATCCGCGTGTCCCGGCTGGCCAACCGTGGCGCAGCCAGTCAGGCCGGATGCCAGGACAGCGATTGCCACGACGCAAGTCATTCGACAGGTTTTCATCGTTCAGCCTTGCCCGGTTACAGGTTGTTGTTCAGGTACTGGAGCATCTGGTCGCTGGTCGAAACCGCCTTGGAATTCATCTCGTAGGCGCGCTGTGTTTCGATCATGCTGACCAGCTCTTCAACCACGTTGACATTCGACGTCTCGAGCGAGCCCTGGATGAGCGTGCCCACGCCCTGCTGGCCTGGATCAGAGACCTGCGGTGAACCGCTGGCCGCTGTTTCGACGTAGAGGTTCTGGCCCTTGGCCTGCAGGCCTGGCGGGTTGATGAAGTCGGCAAGCTGCAGGGTGCCGAGACTGGTGGGCTGTGTCTGGCCCGGCAGCGTCGCCTGGATGACCCCGTCCAGTCCGATGGTGAGCGCCTGGGCATCGGATGGAATGGTGATCGAGGGCTGGACTTCGAATCCGCTTGCAGTGACCAGACGGCCTTCGGAGTCCACCTTGAACGCGCCGTCGCGGGTATAGGCGAGGCTGCCGTCAGGCTGCAGGATCTGGAGAAAGCCGCGTCCCTGGATCATGACATCCAGGGTGTTACCGGTCGTGAGTGCCGAGCCCTGCGAGAAGTTCTTCTCGGTGCCAACCACGCGGACGCCCGTGCCGAGATTGAACCCGGTCGGGTTTTCAGTGTTCTGGGTCGTGGCACCGCCGACCTGGGCGATGTTCTGGTAGAGAAGATCCTCGAAAATCGCCCGGCCGCGCTTGAAGCCGTTCGTGTTCACGTTGGCCAGATTGTTCGCAACGACCGTCATGCGCGTCTGCTGCGCATCCAGTCCGGTCTTGGCAACCCAGAGTGATTCCATGTCAACTACTCCAATGAGGCTTCAGGCTGTTGTCAGCCATTGAGCCGGATCAGCCGCGCGCTCGCGGCATCGGTTTCTTCCGCGGTGTTCATCGCGCGGATCGTCATTTCGTAATGCCGTGACATCTCGATCATGTCGGCGAGCGCACTCGCCGGGTTCACGTTGCTCTGCTCGAGCTGGCCGCTGGAGATGCGCACGTTCGGGTCGGGTACGGCACGACTTCCATCGCGCAGCGTGAACAAGGCATCGCCGCTGCGCATCAGCGATTCGGCGGGCGGATTGACCAGCCGCAACCTGTCCACCTGCGCCAGCGACTCGGCCGTCTGACCCTGCGGAATGATCGAGATCTGCCCGTCCTCACCCAGAAAGATCTGCTCGAAGGGCGGCAGGCTGATCGGGCCGCCGTTGCCCAGCACCAGCCGCCCGTTGGCGTTTTCCAGCAGGCCGTTCGGGTTGATGCGCAGATTGCCGGCCCGCGTGTAGGCTTCTTCGCCGTCGGGTCCCTGCACGGCCAGCCAGCCCTGACCCTGGATCGCAATATCGAGATCGCGCCCGGTGGCGAGGCTTGCGCCCTGGGCGGTGCTCCAGACTTCCGGCTGCGCCACGGTATTCACGCGCGAGGGAAGTCCCTGGCCCGGAATCGGCGCGCTGTCGAGCGCACTGCGTATGGCGCGAAACCCGTTGGTCGAGATGTTCGCGATGTTGTGATTGGTGACGGTCTGGGCCTGCTGTGCGCTGCGGGCCGCCGACATCGCCACGTAGATCATTCTGTCCATGAGCTGCCTGCTTAACGGATGTTGATGATCGTCTGCGTCACCGAGTCTTCGGTCGAGATCACCTGCGCATTGGCCTGGAAGAGGCGCTGTGCGGTGATCAGTCGAACCAGCTGTTCAGTGAGGTCCACGTTGGATGCCTCGAGCGCGCCGGACTGCAACAGGCCGAAGTTGGATTCGGTGGCCTCGCCGCGCTGGGCAATGCCGGAGGCGAAGGTTTCCTGGAACGAGGTGTCGCTGATCTTCTGCAGACCTTCCGGATTGGAGAAGTTGGCCAGGGCGACCTTGCCCAGTGACTCGGATTCACCGTTGGAGAAGCGTGCGAACACCACACCCGTTGCGCTGATCTCGATGCCGCGCAGGCGGCCCGCTGCCTGCCCGTCGGGATTGAGGCTGTTCACCGTGAAATCGGCGCCATACTGCGTGGAGCTGCCCATCGCGAGGTTGATGTTCAACGCGTTCGCACCATTGGCCGGTGTGACGGCGGGGAAGGTGATATTGCCGCCCGCAGGCGTTGCGATCGCGCCGGTGGAGTCGAAGGTAAAGGGCTGTGCCACGCCGACCGGAGCGCCGTCGAAGGTCATGTTGACGTTCCAGCCCGGAGCGGTCTTGCTGAAGAAGTAGCTGGCGGTATGCGAGACGCCGAGCGAGTCGAACAGGATCGTCGAGGTGCTGTGGTTGTAGGTCAGCGGGTCATCGGGATCGAAAGGCGATACCACCGGGACCGTGGCGTTGGCCGGCAGGTTGATGCCCATGTCGACCCGCGTACTGGCGATTGGCGGCGAGGTATCCGTGGCGATGCGCAGATCGGACAGGGCACCGGTGTTGAAACCGGCGGTGCCGGGCACCGGCGGATAGACTTGCAGCCGCTCGCCCTCGGAATTCTGCACGATGCCGGTGGCATCCAGACCGAACGCTCCCACGCGCGAGTACAGCAGGC
This sequence comes from Gammaproteobacteria bacterium, assembly GCA_023383735.1. Lineage (GTDB taxonomy): Bacteria > Pseudomonadota > Gammaproteobacteria > Steroidobacterales > SHZI01. The sequence goes on from JAHDYN010000041.1 coordinate 5,307, forward strand.
TGCCGTTGTCGCTGGTGATGAAGAAGCCGTTGCCGCTGATGGCCAGGTCAAGCTGGCGCGAGGTGATCTCGACGTTGCCCTGGGTGAATTCCTGCCGGACATCGCTGAGTCGCACGCCGTTGCCGATACCGACCGCATCGCCCGAATACACGTCGGCAAACTCGCCGCGCGAGGTCTTGAAGCCATTGGTGTTGGCGTTGGCGATGTTGTTCGAGGTGATCTGCAGGTCGGTGGAGGCTGCATTGAGGCCGCTGAGTGCTACCTGGAAGGACATGATCTATCTCCGTTCAATAATCTGATGGGGTGCAGGCGCGCGTGGCACCTACATGACTGCCTTGACCTGCGAGAGGCTGACGCTTGCACCGCCGTCAGTGCGCAGCTGCGTGCCGCTGCCATTGCCGGACAGGGTGACGCTCGACACCTTCGAGGCCACATAGGTGACCAGTGCCGTATCGCCGCTGCGACTTTCGATCGCAGCGCTCATCGAATAGCGGCCCGCCGGTGCGGTCTGGCCGTTGGCGAGTGTGCCGTCCCAGCTGAAGTTGCTGATGCCGGCGCCCTGCGCGCCGAGCGGCAGTTCGCGCACCAGTTGTCCGGTATCGCTGTAGATGCGCACCTTGGCCGCCTGTGTCGCCCAGGGGAGTTCCACGGCGCCTGCCAGCGGTTTCCCGGGCGCCAGAACGGCCGAGTTGTCCTCGGTGAGGATCGTCCGCCCGACCATCGAGGCGGCCTGCAGTGCCTGGCCAGAGTTGTAGGCCGAAGTCAGCGTGCTGACCGACTTGGTCATCTCGGCAATACCCGTGACGGTGCTGAACTGCGCCATCTGGCCGATGAATTCCCCGTTCTCCATGGGCTTCAGCGGGTCCTGGCTCTGCAGTTGCGTGATCATCAGGGCCAGGAAATCCTCCTGGCCGAGGCTCTTCGAATCCTTCCGTACCGCAGCCGGTGGCGTTTGCAGGCTGGCCAGCAGGGAATCCGTGCCGCTTATTCCGGTCATAGTCTGCTTGCTCCTTTGATAAGTGGTTACTGGCCGATGCTCAGGGTGCGCATCAGCAGTTCCTTCGAGGTATTCAGCACCTCGACGTTGCTCTGGTAGGAACGTGATGCAGAAATCATGTTGACCAGTTCGTCGACCGGATTGACGTTCGACATGTAGATGTAGCCATCCTTGTCGGCCAGCGGATTGCCCGGCTCGTAGAGCCTGGCCGGTTCCGCACTGGTCTCGACGACGCCGGCCACGCGTACACCGGCGCTTTCCGGTGCGCTGGCGCCGGCGCTGCTGTTCATGACGGTCTGGAATACCGGTTGACGGGAGCGGTAGGCGGCATCGGGCGAGCTGGCAACCGTATTGGCATTTGCCAGGTTGCTGGCGGTGGTATTGAGTCGCACCGACTGCGCGCTCATCGCGGAGCCGGAAATATCGAAGATTCGGAACATGCTCATGATCAGCGTCCTCCGGTGATGGCATCGCGCAGACCACGGATCTGCGCCGACAGGAAGGTGAGACTGGCCTGGTAACGCACCGAGGTTTCGGCGATGGCGGCGTTTTCGCGCTGCGAATCCACCGTGTTGCCGTCGAGCGAGGGCTGGTCTGGCACCCGGTACATGGGCGTCGCGGTGTTCGGACCGGCAGCCCCGTTCACCTGTACATGGCGGTTGCTGGTCGCGCGGAGACCGAGGTCGCCGCCTTCGCCGGCACTCTGCATGGCGGTGCGGAAATCGATGTCGCGGGCCTTGTAGCCCGGCGTGTCGGCATTCGCGATGTTGTCGGCCAGCACCTCAAGGCGCTGGTTGGCGATGCTGAGTGACCTGGCGTGCAGGTCGAGGTTCTTGTAGATGTCGAGAGCCATGCGCGTCTCCGCAATGTCTTTGCAGAGGTCTATGCAAGCGACGTGCCAGATCCCCCGGAGGGTCGCGCCGGCGCTGAATGCGGCAGCCTTGCGGCAAGTCCTCGCCCGTGCGGCGGCAAGTTGTTGCCGCAATGGCCGCTCAGGATGCGCACAGGCGAGCGGCACGCTTCTTGCAAAACACAGGCCATGAATGATTCAAGTGCTCGCGCCCCGATCGCCCCACGCAGTCTTTTCCTGCCTTGCGCGCTGTTGCTGTGCCTGCAGGCGCATGCCGCCACAGGTCGCTGGCAGCCGCACGCGGAAATCCGCAATGCGGCCGCGGAGGCCGTGCGCAGCGCCGCTGCGGATACCGCCGGAGCCATTGAAGTGCTTGCCGATTCGCCGGATCCGCGCCTGCAGTTGCCGCGTTGTGAAGAGCCGCTGAAGGCAATGCTGCCCGCAGGTGCCCGCCTTTCGGGACGCCTGACAGTGGAGGTGCGCTGCACCGGCAACCGGCCCTGGCGTCTCTATCTGCCGGTGCAGATCGAATCGTCCCGGCCCGTGGTGGTGGCCGCCAGAAGCTTGACGCGTGACACGATATTGGCGCCGGGTGACGTTCGCGTGGCGAAGCTCGGCCCCGGCGTTTCCGGTTATGGAACGCTTGGCGACCCGGCACAGGTGCTCGGCCAGCGATTGCGGCGGTCGCTGGAGGCCGGCGCGCCGGTCACCGCGGCCTTGCTTGATGCACCACTGCTGGTGAGGCGCGGACAGCAGGTCACGCTGGAGGCCATGGCCGGCAACTTTGCGGTGCGGGTAGCGGGTGTGGCACAGGCGGATGGCGCGCTCGGACAGCTGATCGAGGTCCGGAACGGTTCGTCCGGCAAGATCGTGCAGGCGGTGGTCCGGTCGGAGCGCACGGCCGAGGTGCTGTTGCGCTGAACAATTCCCGTCAGGGACCCTAAAGTTTCCCGGCACCCATGCCGATAAGGGCTGCAGGGCTGAATTTGCTCAGGAGTTAAGGCTGATGGCGGACAAGATCAACGGATACGGCCGAGGCGGAGCTGACATAACGTCGACCCGGCTCCGTGCTGTCGAGCGTGGCGAGACAGCCCGGCAGAGCCGCACATCGGAGTCTGCATCCGGTGGCGACGATGTAAAGCTGACCCATACGGCAACCAGCCTCAAGCAGATCGAGACGCGGCTCGCCGGCATGCCCGACGTGGATCGCGCCCGGGTCGATGCCATCCGTCAGCGCGTCGAGTCGGGTGACTACAGGATGGATGCCAATCGCATTGCCGAACGGCTGATGCGCTTTGAACGCGAACTCAACTGATGACCATGACCAGCCAGACAAACGTGAGGGCGCAACTCGAGGAAACCGTTGCCGGGGAGTTGGCCGCTGTCCGCAGTGTGCTCGACACGCTCGCTCGGGAAAGCGCTGCACTGCTTGCCCGCGATGCCGGGCTGCTGGCCGCTGTCAGCAATGCCAAGGCCGATGCGGTGGCGCGGGCCGCCGAACTCGGGCAGCAACGGCAGGCTCTGCTGCAAAGGAATCCCGGCCTGGACCAGTCTGGCGTGACTTCGGCGCTTGAACAGCTGCGCGCACTGGCCGTCGAGTGTCGCCAGCAGAATGAGGCCAACGGCCTGATGATTCGCGGCCAGCGCCAGCGGATTGAAGGTGCGCTGAACATACTGCGCGGTGGCCAACCGGGCGGGGAGATCTACGGCAGGGACGGGGCAGCAACCCGGCTCCGGCAATTGCCCCGGGGGGCTCTCGCTACCTGGTGACTACTGGCCGATCACGCGCCGCACCGCTTCGATCTCTTCGCGCGCCGACTGCATCATCTCCAGGAACGGCTGCGTTCCGAACTTCACATTGGCGAGTATTGCCTGCGCACTGGCCTGGTCAGGGCCGTTATCCTGCATCTGCTGGTGGAGCTTTGCGGCGGCAAGCAGGCGCGCCAGCAGAGACAGTTCACCCGGATCTTCCCGGCTCAGGGCGTCCTGATGCTCCACCGCATCAGTCAGATGCTCCGGTACGCGCCAGTTTTCCAGGATTGCCCGGGCAATCGTCGGCGTCCAGTCAGCGATCGTTGCGGCCCATTCGCCGGTCTCGCCGATCGCGATGCCCTCGCGATGTGCGCGGGTCAGCACGTACAGCGTGCCGAGCTGGTGAAACAGGCCGGCGGCAAGCGCCTCATCCGGGCGCATGCCGGGGATATGGCGCGCGCCGACATAGCAGATGGCAGCGACACCGGTGCTTTCCAGCCAGATCCTCTGCAGGTGCGGTTTCAGCGGCAGCAGCCAGGCCTGCTGTTCAACCTGGCGCATGGCAAAGGAGGTGGCAGTGCCGCGCACCAGGCTGAAGCCAAGCACCATGACGGCAGCCTTCAGATCGCTGATGTTGCGGTCGCCAGGCTTGAACGCCGCTGAATTTGCCAGTTGCAACAGCCTGGCGCTGAGTGCGGCGTCAGAGCTCACCAGCCGGACGATGTCGCGCGCAGAGCTTTTTTCATTGGCCAGGGTCTGCTGCAGGCGGACCACCACGTCCGGGAAACCGGGCAGCTCCAGATCTTCATACATGTCGTTGACCAGCTTCTGCAGAAAGCGAAACAGCTCGGCATTGGAGGTCATCAAGGCT
>JAHDYN010000042.1:0-1771 GCA_023383735.1 Gammaproteobacteria bacterium
CGCGATGCCGAACAGCGCCAGGCTCCAGACGATGCCGAGCAGCCACCAGCCCCAGGTACCGCGCAGGGAAACCAGCGCGAAGGGCGTGTAGGTACCGGCGATCAGCAGGTAGATCGCGCAGTGGTCGAGCTTTCGGAGTATCGCCTTCGCGCGGCCGCGCACGCTGTGATAGACGGTCGAGAGAACGTAAAGCGCCACCAGCATCGTGCCATAGATGCTGAAACTCACGATCTTCCAGGGGTCGCCGAGACGGGCAGCCATCGTGACCAGCACGATTGCACCCGCCAATGCCAGCGCCGCCCCTACCAGGTGACTGATACTGTTAAAGCGCTCGCCGTAATACATACAGCGTGGACAACGATTCCGGTCCACAGTTCAGAACCGGCCTGCCGCCTACAGTCCCGGCCGGAACACCATCAGGACGAAGATCGCGAGGACGCCGGCGAAGGAACCCAGTGCCAGCCACGTCCAGCGCCGGAACAGGGTGCCAAACTCCCCCGGAAGTGCAGCGGACCTGCCGTGTGCTGCAGCAAGCCCCCGCAAGCCGAGCTCCGCCTTCACCAGGTACACCCAGCACATGCCGGCAAGCACGTAGAGCGCTGCCACGGCGTAGAACCACCCGGACCTGAGCGGGTATCCCAGCTCCAGCATCAGCAGGTAGCCGGTGACGGGCTGGATGAGCGCGACCGGCGCCGCGATGAACCACTCCGCGCGGACCGCGTTGCGGGTGGTAATGGCAATCGCCGCCGGGTTGCCCGACCGCATCGTCGTGAACATGAACCAGAAGGCACCGATGCCGACGCCGAACATCAGGGCGGAGCTGAGTACGTGAGCGAGACGAATGAACTCCGGGACCATGGCGCCGAGTATAGGAAATCGCAGGATCGCGCGGGATGCCCGGCGCAGACGGTGCCGTGCCGCCGGGCGTGTTTGCGCTAGCCGGTGTTGCGCAGCCCGGCCGCCACCCCGTTGATCGAGATGTGGATGCCGGTACGCACGCGCTCGGCCTCGGGATCGCTGTCGCCACGCGTGCGATAACGGCGGATCAGCTCGACCTGCAGGTGGTTGAGCGGATCGAGATACGGAAAGCGATGCTCGATCGAGCGCGCCAGTGCCGAGTTGCCGGCCAGCCGCTGCGACTCGCCGGTGATCAACCCGAGCGCCTGGCTGCTGCGCTGCCACTCGGCCTGGATGGCGGCAAACAGCCGCTTGCCGAGCCGCTTGTCCTCGACGAGCTCGACGTAGCGGGCAGCGATGCCGAGATCGCTCTTGGCCAGCACCATGTCCATGTTCGCCAGCAGCGTGCGAAAGAACGGCCACTGCCGGTACATCCGTTGCAGCAGAGCCAGCCGCCGCTGTCGCCCGACGCCATCACCCAGGTAGCGCTCCACGGCCGTGCCAAAACCTGCCCAGCCCGGCAAGGCGACGCGGCACTGGCCCCAGGAGAAGGTCCACGGAATGGCGCGCAGATCCTCGATGCGCAAGCCGCCACCGTCCTGCCGCGGCCGCGATGCCGGCCGCGAACCGATCTTCAGGCTGGCGATCTCGCGGATCGGCGTGGCGGCGAAGAAATAGTCGCTGAAGCGTGGCGTTTCGTAGACCAGCTGCCGATAGGCTGCATAGCTGTGGCGACTGAGCTCGGTGGCGGCTTCCAGGAATTTCCCTGGCACCGCTCCGGCTTCACCGGGCGTCGCATGCAGGAGGGTCGCCTCCAGCGTCGCCGCGACCAGCGTCTCCAGGTTGCGCCGGCCGATGTCCGGATGCGCGTACT
>JAHDYN010000042.1:1781-9708 GCA_023383735.1 Gammaproteobacteria bacterium
GGAAGTGATCACCTCGCCCTGCTCGGTGACGCGCAACTGGCCGTTCACGGTGCCGGGCGGCTGGGCCAGGATCGCCTGGAAGTTCGGCCCGCCACCACGGCCGACCGTGCCGCCGCGGCCGTGGAACAGCCGCAGCACCAGGCCCTGCTCGCGCAGCGGCGCAAACAGCTCCACCAGCTCGGTTTCGGCCCGATAGAGCTCCCAGTTACTGGTGAAGAAACCGCCGTCCTTGTTGCTGTCGCTGTAGCCGAGCATCACCTCCTGCTCGCCACCGCTGCGCAAGAGCGTATCCAGCATGCCGGGCAAGGCCAGAAATTCCCGCATGATGCTCACCGCACGACGCAGATCGCCGATGGTCTCGAACAGCGGCACGACGATCAGCGCAGAACGCGCATTGTCGGCCAGCGTGCCCGACAGCAGGCCGGTTTCCTTGAGCAGCAGCATCAGTTCGAGGAGATCGCTGACCTCCTCGGTATGCGAGATGATCGAGTGACGGATCGCATCGCGCCCGTAACAGGCCAGCGCATCGCGCGCCGTCTCGAACACCGCAAGTTCGTCCAGCGTCTCCTGCGTATAGTCGTGGTCGACCACGCGCAGCGGCCGCGCATCATTGAGCAGCGTCAGCAGGATGTCGCGCCGGCCGGCTTCGTCGAGCGACAGATAGTCGTCATGCAGCCGGGCCACACGCAGCAGTTCTGCAAGCACGGCGGCATGCCGGTCGGAGCTCTGCCGCAGGTCGATGGTCGCCAGGTGAAAGCCGAACACCTGCACCGCGCGGATCAGCGGCACCAGTCGCGGCACGACCACGGCCTGCGCATGATGCGAGCAGAGTGAGGCCTCGATCACCCGCAGATCGGCGAGAAATTCCGCAGCGCTCGCATAGGCCTGCTGCGGCTCCACCGCGTGCCGCAGCGCCTCGCGGCCGGTGTAGTTGTGCAGCGTGGCGGCAAGCCGCGCGTAGATGCCGATCAGCGCACGGCGGTAGGCTTCATCGACGCGATGCGGGTTGCGGTCCGGTGACCGGTCGGCCAGTGCCGCCAGCTCATCCGACACGCCCGACAACAACTGCGACAGCGACAGCTCGGCGCCGAGCTCGTGCACTTCGGCCAGGTAGAAGCGCAGCGCGACTTCCGCCTGCCGTTCGAAGGCCGTCGCGAGCGTGGCAGCCGTGACATTGGGATTGCCGTCGCGGTCGCCGCCGATCCAGTGACCCATGCGCAGGAACGGCGCCACTGCCTGACCGGGCAAGGCCCGCTCGATATCCGCATACAGGCGCGGCAACTGCCGCAGGAAGGTCGTGCGGTAGTACGACAGCGCATTATCGATCTCGTCGATCACGCTGAGCCTGACCGTGCGCAGCATGCGCGTCTGCCAGAGCTGCGTGACGCGGGCGCGGATCAGCAATTCGTTCTGCGCGAGCTCGGACTCCAGCCGCAGTTCATCCCGCTCCGCAACCAGCTCGGCGATCGCCCGCTCGGCATCGAGGATGCTCTTGCGCTGCACCTCCGTGGGGTGCGCGGTCAGGACCGGGCTGAGATGCGCATGCGCCAGGGTCTCGGCGATCTGCCGGTCGCTGACCCCGGCCTGCGCGAGGCGCTCCAGGCTGAGCTGCAGCGAGCCATCCTGCAGCTGCGCCAGCGCCTCCTGCTGTGCCCGCTGACGCACCTGGTGCCGGTCTTCGGCGATATTGGCCAGATGGGAAAAATAGCTGAAGGCCCGGATCACGCTGACCATCTGGTCGCCGGACAGCCCCTTCAGCAACCGGTTGAGCGCCCGGCCTGCACCCGCGTCCTTCTTCAGGCGGTAAGCCACCGACAGCTGCCGCACCCGCTCGATCAGATTGAAGGCGGCACGGCCTTCCTGCTCGCGGATCACATCGCCGAGGATCCGGCCGAGCAGACGGATGTCGCCGACCAGCGGCCGGTTCTGTTCCTCGGCGTTGCGTTTGCGTGCCGCCGGCTTCCGGCTGCGAACCTTGCCGCTCATGGGGAGCCGGTCGATCCGGCCGGTGCACTCTTGACCAGCACCACCGGAACCGGCGACAGCTGCACCACGTTGCGGGCCACGGAGCCCATCACCGCGCCGGCCAGCGCACCGCGCCCATGCGTGCCCATGACGATCTCGTCGCAGCGCTTGGCCCGGGCATAGTCGGCGATCACCTGGCCCGGATCGCCGACGCCGATATGGTGATCGCAGGCGATGCCGGCAGCAGCGAGCACGGCTCGCGGCTTTTCCAGCACTTTCGTGCCTTCATCACGGTAATAGCTCTCCACGCTTTCCGGCTTGATGAACAGCTTGACGTTCACACCGGCCAACGACACTTGCACATTGAGCAGATGCGCATGCACTGGTTCCTTGCACAGGCGCGCCCGGCGCACCACATAGTCCACCGCACTGTCCGAGTACCCGGACCCGTCGATGGCGATGAGGAAGATCAACATGGGCTACTCCTGATGTTCGCTGTTGCTGTCGCGGCGGACCAGATCGACGGGTTTCGCCGGCGCTGCCGCCGGGCGTGCTTTGCCACCAAGCTTGCCGATGGCAACGACCAGCAGCGCACCGGCCACCGGCGCTGTCCAGACATAGATGCCCGTCGCCAGCGACTTGTAGTGCTCGGCCAGCACCACGTCGTGGGCAATCATGTCACCGGCAATCCAGCCCAGCAGCGCCGCACCACCGAGAATCACGACGGGAAAGCGGTCCATCAGGGTGAGCACGAAGCGGCTGCCCCAGACGATGATCGGCACGCTGACGACCAGGCCGAATATCACCAGCCCCAGATGTCCCTTGGCGGCGCCGGCGATGCCGATCACGTTGTCGAGACTCATCACCGCATCGGCGACGACGATGGTCTTGATGGCGCCGAGCAGATGCATGCTCGCGTCTATCTCGTGGCCGCCGTCCTCATGCGCGGGAAGCAGCAGCTTGACGCCGATCCACAACAGCAGGACACCGCCGACGATCTTGAGGTACGGAAACTGGAGCAGCTCGAGCGCAAAGAAGATCAGCACCACGCGCAGCGCCACTGCGCCGAACATGCCCCAGAAGATCGCCTGGGCACGCTGCTTGTCCGGCAGGCGCCTCGACGCCAGTGCGATGACCACCGCATTGTCGCCACCCAGCAGGATGTCGATGGCGATGATCTGCCCGACGGCGATCCAGAAATCCGGCGAAGAAAATTCCATGTCAGGCCCTGTCCCGCATCAGCCGTGCAGCGCCGATGATCAGCAGCGAAAACAGGAACACCGCAGCAAAGTCCCAGACCGGAATCATGAATACCTCATACAGATAAGCCAGGCCGCGCCCATGGTAATAGATCAACACCACCGAGAGCAGATAGGCCACGGTGGCCGCGAACCGTACGGCACGACTCCACGGCAGACCGTAGATCTGGGTGATCACAAAGAGGCCCAGCAGCCCAGTCACGAAATTCTCCCAGCGGGTACCGTTCATCATGCCAACCAGCACTGCATGCACGATCACCAGCATCTCCAGGCTCAGCGTCCAGTAGCGGTTGAGGTGCGTACGGGTGAAAAACAGGCTGCCCTGCAGGAGCAGCAGGAACATGTAGAAGAAGCCGATCATGTGCCCCGGGGTGTTCTCCATCGGGTGATACCAGAAGGTATAGACGATGGCCCAGGCAAAGTAGTACCCGTGATACTTGCGGGCCACCTCGCCCGCCGCGCTGACCAGCGACACCTTGCGGCCGAAGAACAGGCCCCGCCGGTGATTCTCCATGATCAGGATCACCACCAGCATCACGGCCACCGAGGCAAAAGACGTCGCTTCGTGCACATCCTGCGCCAGACCGTCGTACCACAGGCGCGTCTGCAGCCAGTGCAGGCCGATGAACAGCGCGTTGCCTGCCAGCGCCAGGATGTTCACCGGATGGAGTCCGCGCGTATAAGGCAGTTGCCGCTGCTTCGCGGACCAGATCAGCCACCACAGCATCAGCTGGTGGGCGAGATAACCGCCCCAGGCTGTCGCCCGCGTCCAGAAGGTCGGTTCGGCCAGTTGCCACTCGTACCAGAAGCCGGGCCGCTCCGGCAGATAAGGTGCCGGTGTCGGCCAGAGACTGCCGCTGTACCAGATGAAGGCCGTGAACAGCGCACTGAAGGCGATGCCGGCGGCGAGCGCCCAGGAGCTGTCGATGAATCTGTGTTGCGGAGACTGCATACCGGCTCAGGAAAAGAAATGCACCACGCGCACCATGGCCAGGGTGTCATGGGCACAATAGCGCAACAACTGCTCGCGCAGCTCGCTGCGCCGCGCCGCCGCGGTCTGCGGCGCCACTGCTTCTGCCCAGGCCAGTTGCGCACCGCTGCCGTCGCGCACGCCCTTGAGCTGCGCGTAATCGAGCTCGGGCGCGATCACCGGCAGCAGCGCCTTGATCGACCAGCTGCCCTGCATGGCCGGGTGATAGTAGGCACGTTTCACGATCGGGAGCAGATCCACCAGCCGTCCGACCACCGCCGCCAGCGCCTCGGCAAGCTCGGGACAAAAGCCGGCAAGCGTGCCCAGACACTGCTTTTCGTAACTGCTCCAGGTCAGCACCGGTCCTTCGGTACCGATCGCCGCGAGCAGCGCAGTGGCAATGGCACGGGCCGGCAGCTCACCGCCTGGATCGAGGAATTCGGCATGCTCCAGCCGGCCCGGCAACGCTTCGACATGCAATGACCACTGGAACGGTATCGGCTGATAGGGCCGCGTCCCCGCCCAGCGCGGAATCGGCCCACCGATGGTTTCGAAATCGAGGTAGTAACGCGGCCAGCCCAGCGCTGCCAGTTCCTTGCAGGCCGAATCATTCATTTCCGGCTGGCCGCTGCGCGCGGCGCGCCAGACGCGCTGGGCCTCGCGACCGCCGACGCGCGCGGCCGGCAGCTCGCGCACATCCTTGTAGCCCTCTGCGAGCAGCGCATCGAGACGCCCGCTGACACCGGGCAGCGTGCCGAGGGGATAATCGGTGTCCGGCCAGCATTGCGCGATGAAGGGGCAGTCGTAGGGTGTTCGACAGCGCCGCCCGATGGCGGCGTCAGGACAGTCGCCTGTCACCTTCCGTTGCGCATCAGCCAGCCAGTCGGGTACCCGGTGTGTCTGCGCGCCGATTGCAGCGTCCAGGTCCTTTTCGACCAGCAGGCCGCGGTAATCGCCCTCACCCTGATACACGAACTGGTTGTTGACGTGGGCGAGCACCACCGACTCCGGCGGGACAGCTGAAGTCTCCAGCACCCAGACCTGGATGGCACAGTCCGTGACGTGCTCGTCCTTGCAGGCCGTCGAGGATTTCACTTCGATGAGCCGCCCCGCCTGGCGATCCAGCACGTCGGCACGGATCAGCAGACCCTCGCGCTCGAAGGTCGCCTCGAAAAGCGGCGTGACCGCCGGCGTCGCGAGTGCCGCTGCCGTATCGCGCAGCGCTGCGGCCATGCCGTCTGCGCCGCTGATCAGCGTACCGGTACGCTCCGGGTCATAAAGCTGCCGCGCGATTGCACCGATTTCATGGCCGGTCGCAAATGCAGCTTCGGTCGCCGCACTGATCTGCGCGAGTTCCGGCTGATGCTTTTCCAGCCAGAGCCGTTTCGGGCACTGGAGAAATGACATGAGGCGGGATTTGGACAGTCCGGTCATGGCATCAGCATAGTCGCAAAGGCAAATCCCGTGATTCTGGACTGATTCTGCTGGAGACAGTCCCCTGCTCTGGTGCTATAAAAGACCAACCACAACAACAAGAGAGCAGCGCCATGCACCCGGATCGACTGGTCTCCGTCCCAGGCCGAGTGGCCCTGGTCCTGATGGCAGCCGGAATCAGCGCCTGCGGTGGCGGCGGGGGTGGCGGCGTCTCAGCCACACCGGCGGAACTGGCAATCATCGATGCAGGCAATGCGGACAGCATCACCCGGGAAGTGCTGTCGGCCGGCTTCGACTCGGGGGACTTCGGCACGGCGGCCGGTGGCAGCGGCATCCTGGCCACAGGCGGTGGTTCCAACGCCCTGGCCGTGCACATGGCCGGACGGCGCACGATCCAGGCAGCCAGCCAGACGACGGGCCAGGTGCAGCCGAGCGCAAACTACGGCCCTGATCGCGAGAATTGCCTGGTCAGCGGCGCGATCACCCTTTCCGCCACACTGGCCAGCACCGAAACGCTCCGGCGCGGCGACCAGATCACGGCGGTCTTCGAAGCCTGCGATGATGGCGATGGTGCCGTTTACAGCGGGCGGCTGCGCATCGAGGTGCAGAGCTTCACGGGCGACCTGTACGCCGATCTCTACCAGCTGGACGGTCGCTTCACCATGACAAACCTGGCCATCACCGAGGGTGGCAGGACTCAAACGGCCAATGGCACCCTGAACGTGAACATGAACCTGCTGACCCCGAACCTCGAGTCATACAGCGCCACCTCCACCCGGTTCACCGTGAATTCAGGGAGCACGTCCTGGATCTTTCATGACGTGGTGCTGGCGCTCGATGAGGATTACCGCGGCGATGCGTGGCTGACAACGTTTTCCGAGTCCGGCTCCCTGGAAAGCTCGAATTTCGAGGGCCGGGTTGATTACGGCACGACCACACCGTTCCAGCTGGTCGACGGCGGCTACCCGGCCACAGGCGTTCTGCGCATCGGCGGCGCCAACGGCTCGAGCATCGTGGCAACCACCCTCAACGACGAACAACTGCAACTCGCCATCGACTGGAATGGCGATACCGTGGTCGATGAAACCCGGCTGATGGACTGGAGCACGGTACCCGGGTGGTAGCAGACCACCGTCCGCAATCATGGTCGGGAGGCATCGCGGCTGAAGCCGCTCCTACAGCCGCTCCTGCGCTGAGGTAGTCAAAAAATGCAGCGCCCCGCTTCCGGCCGCCCGCCCGGTGGCGAGACATGCGCTCAGCAGATAGCCGCCGGTCGGTGCTTCCCAGTCGAGCATCTCGCCGGCCACGAATACCCCCGGCAAGCAGCGCAGCATGAACTGCGCATCGATCTCGTCGAGCGCGACGCCACCTGCCGTACTGATCGCCTCGACCAGCGGACGCGTACCGGTGAGGACCAGCGGCAGCGCCTTGAGGTGCGCAGCCAGACGCAGCGGATCGGCCAGCGTGCCGGCATCCGCCGTTTCCCGCAGCAACGCGGCCTTCACGCCCTCGATACCGGCTGCCTTGCGCAGATGACTGGCAAGGCTCGCCTTGCCGCGCGGCCGTGACAGCGCCGCGCTCAGCTGTTCGAGGCTGCGATCGGGCAGCAGGTCGACCCGGAGCGTTGCGCAAGCCTGCGCTTCGAGCGCGTCGCGCAGGGCTGCCGACAGCGTGTAGACCGCACTGCCCTCGATGCCCTTGGCGCTGACGACGAATTCGCCGCGCACCGCCTGTGCACCAAAGGACAGACAGGCCGGTTTTACCGGCGATCCGGCAAAGCGCTCGCGCAGGTGCGTGCTCCATGCCACATCGAAACCGCAATTGGCCGGCCGGAGCGGATTGATGCGCACGCCCCGGTCGGCGAGCAGCGCGGTCCATGCCCCGTCGCTGCCGAGGCGCGGCCAGCTCGCGCCGCCGAGCGCCAGCACCGTGGCATCGGCGCTGAATGCCCGCACGCCTTCCGGCGTTGCAAAGACCAGCGCGCCCCCGGCGTTCCAGCCCTGCCAGCGGTGACGTACATGGAGCTTCACCCCGCCTGCACGCAGGCGCGCAAGCCAGGCCCGCAGCAGCGGTGAGGCCTTCATCGCCACGGGAAACACACGCCCCGAGCTGCCGACAAAAGTGTCGATGTCGAGACCGGCTGCCCACTGCCGGATCGCGGCCGGCGGAAAGTTGCGCAAGGCCGGCTCCAGGACAGCGCGAGCCGGAGCAAAGCGGCACAGAAAGGATTCCGGATCCTCGGCGTGGGTGAGATTCAGGCCGCTCTTGCCGGCGAGCAGGAATTTCCGTCCCGGCGAAG
>JAHDYN010000043.1 GCA_023383735.1 Gammaproteobacteria bacterium
CTTTCATCGCCTTTCGCGGCCGGCCCGCACACGTGGACGCGCTGCTGAAGCAGAGCGGAATCACGGCGTGAAAATCGCCACCTGGAACGTCAACTCGATCCGGCAACGCCTGCCGCACGTGCTCGACTGGCTGGCGGCAAACGGGCCGGATGTGCTGGCGCTGCAGGAGATCAAGACCGAGGCCGACAAGTTCCCGCTGGCCGAGATCGAGACCGGCGGCTGGCATTGTGTCCTCAACGGGCAGAAGGCCTGGAACGGGGTCGCGCTGATCTCGCGCGAGGCACCGGCCGATATCGTCTGCGACATGCCCGACTTCGCCGACGAGCAGCGCCGGGTGATCGCCGCGAGTTACGGCGACACGCGCATCATCAATGTTTATGTGCCGAACGGGCAGAGCATCGACTCCGACAAGTACCGCTACAAGCTGGACTGGCTCGACGCGCTGCACGGCTACCTGGAGACCGAGCTTGCGAGGTACCCGCGGCTGGCCATCGTCGGGGATTTCAATATCGCACCGGATGATCGCGACGTGCACGATCCGGAGCTGTGGCGCGACCAGGTCCTGTGCAGCCAGCCCGAGCGCGAACGGCTCGCGGCACTGCTGGAACTCGGGCTCGTTGACACCTTCCGGCTCGCGGATCAGCCGGAAAAATCCTTCTCGTGGTGGGACTACCGGCAGATGGGGTTCAGGCTGAACCGCGGCCTGCGCATCGATCTGATTCTGGCCTCCACGGCGCTCGCCGCCGATTGCTCGGCAACCCTGATCGACAAGCTGCCCCGGAAGCTCGAAAAGCCCTCTGATCACGCACCGGTGCTGGCCGTCTTTCGCTGAGTTCAGGTACCGGTTTTGCCATGCACCGCATCGAGACGCTTGCGCAGGGTGTCGGCCCAGCGGCGCAGGATACGGTCGGCATCAGCCTTGTTGGTTACACCGTTGCGCCACTGGATGCCGGTATCCATTCCGGCCTTGCGGTCGATTGCGCGCGCCAGGATCTGGCTGCTCACGGAATCGTAGACTTCCAGATACAAGGTCATTGCACCGGCGGAGGCGCTTACCGTGAAACTGCGGCCCGGATCCATCGTGTCCGGCGCAGTGACATCCAGGTCGATGATGGCCGGACGCAGGACGATCACATCGGCCGCGCCTTCGGTCACGATTTCGTAACCACCCTTGTTCTGCAGCTCATCCGTGAAGACCTTCAGGAACTCGGCGGAGAGGTTCGCCTTGATCTTGTCCATTTCCTTCTGGGTGATGCGCTGGCCGCTGCGATTCTGGTCACGCTGCCAGTCCTTCTTGAAAGCCACCGGACAGTCCAGGATCGCCACGCGCTTGTAGGCGCTGAAGTCCACACCCGGGCGCAGGTACAGAACCTGTGCCGTCTTGCTCTGTTGCAGAACCAGACCGTCATGGCTGGTCTGCGGCAGCCCATCGTCAGCTGCAAACGCAGGGGCGGCAAGAAAAAGCGCCAGACAAAGGAGCCAATGAGAGGCGGGTTTGCATCGCATGATCGTTCTCCGGGGTCAGTTGAACGGCGTGTACCAGATGGGCGAGGTATAGGCCCGCTCGGTCACCGTCATCCGGGTGCCCGGCAGCGCCTGTACACCATAGCGCCGGGCATCCCAGGCAGTCCAGCGCGGTGTGGGGACCTCGATCACCCGCGCGTGGTAGAAGGCGATCGCCGCTTCCGGGCCCCGGCCAGGCTTGATCGTCCGGTACCACGACTTGCCCATGGGGTTTGCCGGTCGTTCCGGCTGGCCGCTGCCGGCAGTGAAGCTGATGCCTGGCGGATCCTGCACCGGTTTGGCTGGCGGCAGTCCTTGCCGCTATTGTTTGCGTCCGGGCCGGCATGTAACTTGGCCGACCATGGGATCCAGCTGCTCTTCCGGATATCTTCCGCGCGCGTTGCTCGCGCTCCTGGCAACCGGCCTTTGCGCAACCACACTTGCGCAACCGGAAGCCGCCAAGCCGCAGCCCGAAACCGCTGACTCGATGCCGGCGCCCGGCGCCGAGACCCTGCCCGAGGATCCGCGCATCGCCCGGATCGAAGCGCTTGCTGCCGGCACCCTGGATCCGGGCATTGCGCCGCAGTCGCTGTTTGAAGTTTCGCTTGCCGACGAGTCTGCCATTCAGGTCGAGGCGCTGCGCGTCCGCACGCTGCTGGCCGCAATCGAAGCCGGCACCGATGAACTGAGCGCAGACATAGAAGCACTGGATCCGGCATTGTGGCGCGGACGCGCGGCCCTGGACCGCGCACGTCTCGCTTTCTATTCCCTGGACAGGACGAAGCGGGATGAGCTGCTGGAGCTGCACGCAGCGCGCCAGGAAGCAGCGCAACCCGGCGAAACGGATGCGGAACGCCGCGCGCGCCAGGCCGAAATCGAACGCCAGCGCAGCCTTGAAGCGGCACGGGCCGCGCGCACCGAAGCCGAGCGGCTCGTTGCCGAAGAACTGGCACGTCTCATCTCCGTGGAGGCGCAGGTTGCGGCCGTGCTTGCCGATTTCGGCAGGGAGCGTGAGCTGCTGGCGGCGCGCAGGGATGCGCTGCTCGGCTGGCAGCGGCGTGTGCGGGAGGCAAAGATAGCGGGCGATACCACCGTCGATACGACCTACGAGGCCATCCGCCGGACCTTGCGCGTTTCGCGCGATGAGCTTTCGGCCTCGCTGCATGAGCTTGCTGACGACAGCTCGGCGGTTCCGGTCATCGGTGCCGACGCCCTTGCGGACATCCCGCCGGATATTCCGGCCGACCATGTGCGCGCGCGGCGCACGGCGGTGCAACGGGCCATCGCGGAAGCCATGCGTGCTGAACAGGCCATCCGGGAGGAGCGCTCGGCGGTACTGCTGGACGAGATCACGGTACTGAACAGCTCGCGCCTCGAACTGCTGCCGTTCCTGCCGGCCGGCAAGCGCGATGCGGTCACGGGGTTCACGCCAAGCGGATGGGAGCAGGCCCGGCGCGAGGCCCAGCAGCTGTCGCTTATCCTTCGCTGGCATCGCCATACAGGCGCTGAGTGGCTGGCCGGCATCCGCAGTGGCGGCATCTCCGGGGCATCCATCTGGAATACCGCTGTGGTGGCGATTCCCTGGATGCTGGTCGCGGTACTGTTTTTCTGGGGCCGACCCCGTTCGGCCCACGCCATCGCGCTCGCCGTGACCCGCTTCGAAGCGGCGGATCGTGTTGAGCGGCGTGTATCCCCGAGCCTGCAGCTGCAGGCTGCGCACTTCCTGGGCAAGATTCACCGGCCGCTGGAATGGGCGCTGTTCTATCTGGCGACCCTCTGGCTGCTGCCGGCAGCAGCGCGGGAGCAGCTCGAGGTACAACTGCTGTCATCGATCGTCGGCTGGGGCATCGGCGGTGCACTGGCGGTAAATGTCATCAATGCCCTCGTCGCCGGAACCACCACCAGACTGCTCAACATCGATGGCGGCAGCAGCAAGCTGCGCCTGCGCTCGCTGCGCCTGGTGGCGGTGACCGTGGTCGTGTTTGCGCTGATTCTCGTCCTCAGCAGCCGGCTCGTCGGCCAGGGAACCATCTACAGCTGGGTGTTCTCCACCTGCTGGTTTGCCGCCATCCCGGTTTTTCTGCTGCTGGTGAGCTGGTGGCGCTCGACCATCTTCGAGCGTATCGACCGGGTACGCAGAAAGACCCCGGTACAGGTCTGGGTACTGTCGAACCGCGAAGGGTGGAAGAGCTTTCTCGCCGCCATGATCGGCGCCGTGCAGTTGTTCAGTACCGGCATGGTCAAGGCCGCACGGCTCTGGATATCGGACTTCGATCTGGCACGACGCGCCCATGCCTGGTTGTTCCGGCGTGAGCTGGAGCGCTTCAATGAAGCGGGCCACGCAGTGGCCGTAAAGCCCTTGCCCGACGAGGCGCTGGCGCTCCTGCACCCGGCCCGGGAATGCAGCCAGTGGCTGGCCTGCCCGAATGACGACTTGCTGGAACACCTCACCGGCAACATCAGGCAGGGAAAGGGCGGCATGATTGCGCTGGTTGCGCCGCGCGGCATGGGCAAGTCTTCGCTGATGCACGCGCTGCACCAGCAGATCAGCCACTCGATCAGCATCGTGTGCGACCCGCACACCTCCATCGAGGCAGTGCGACGGGCTGCCCATACGCACAACCACGAGACAAGCCAGACCGATGCGCCGGAAAAGCGCAAGGCGCCGCCACTGATCCTGCTCGATGAAGCGCATGCACTGGTCAAGCCGATCATCGGCGGCCTGGCACTGTTCGACGAAGTGATTGCCGTGGCGCGCGGCAACTGCACCGAGACCACCTGGGTTTTTGCCATCGACGCGGCCGTCTGGCCCTTCCTGAAACGCGCCCGCGACGCGCGCCCGCTCTTCGACGAACTGCATCACCTCGACCCGTGGGACGAAGTGCAGATCGGCAGCCTGCTTGCACAGCGTACGGCCGATGCGGGTATTTCCCCGGTCTACACCGGGCTGCTCGACAAGTTGCCGGTGGGTGCCGACGAAATAGACCGGATCGATGCATTGAGGGCCAAGCAGGGCGGATACACCCGCATGCTGTGGGACCACGTTTCGGGGAACCCGGGGCTGGCCCTCGAGGCTTGGCGATCGACGCTGGGTGTCGATGAGCAGGGAGTGGTGCATGTCCGGCCACTGCAGGAACCGGATCCGGTGATGCTGGATGCGCTGCCGGACTCCACGCTGTTCATCCTGCGCGCCATTCTTTATCTGACTCCGGCCACGGTCGACGATGTCGCGCAGGCGACGCGCCTCAGCCCCGAACAGGTACTCAACGCGTTCCGCTTCGCACAATCCCAGGGCGTCTGCGGCAGGCTCGGCGACCGTGTCTATATCCGCTGGTCCTGGTTGCGGGCAGTCACACGGCTGCTGGAACGCCGCCATCTGCTGGTGAACCCATGAACAGCTGCATCCCCAATGCCAGACTGCTGAGCTTTCTCGGCGCTTTGCTGATGCTGGCGCTTCCGGCCCATGCGCAGGACGCCCCGGATCTCGGGCGCATCGCCGAACTGATCCGCTGGGGCGGCGTTGCCGCATCCATCCCGGTGGTCATCGGGGCCCTGTTTCTCATCCGGCTGGTCGAGAACGTGGGCGACCGGCTCAGCACACAGTTCTCCAACCGCCGACCGACCATCCAGAAGGTCCAGACGACCGCGCGCTTCTTCATCTATATCGCTACCCTGCTCGTTGCCGGGGGCTTGAGTGTCCGGCTGGATTCGACCGCGCTCACGGTCATCGGTGGTGCGCTGGCCTTCTCCATCGGCTTCGCATTGCGCGACCTGGTCGCCTCGTTCATAGCCGGCATCACCATCATGTTCGACCGGCCGTTCCAGGTGGGCGACCGGGTTTCATACGGTGGCGAGTACGGTGACATCATCACCATCGGCCTGCGCAGCGTGCGCATGAACACGCTCGATCACAACATCATCACCATTCCGAACAACAAGGTGTTCACGGATGTCACCTCGAGCGGAAACTACGGCGCCCTCGAGATGCAGGTGCCGATGGATTTCTATATCGGTGTCGACCAGGACGCGAAGCTGGCCGCCGAGGTGATCCGCGAGGCCTGTCTGACGAGTCCCTATATTTACCTTGACGAACCTGTGCCGGTGCTGGTCAAACAGCTTATCCTCCAGGACTACGTCGCCATCAACCTGAAGGTTCGGCCCTACGTGTTCGACTGCAAGTACGAGAAGCCTTTCGAGACCGACGTGCACTTCCGTGTGCTCGAGGCCTTCCGCGAACACGGGATCGGCTCACCGGCAGTGCTGCATCGCTCGGTCGGCCCGGCCGCCAAAGCGGAGAATCGCTGATGTCATCCTTGCTGCGTCGTGTATTGCCCCTGCTCCTGAGCTTTGTGCTGGTTGGCTGCAGCACAGGCGCCCGACAGGGTGCCGAGCGCGGCGCCAAGACCGGTGCAGTGGGCGGCCTGGTGGCAGGTGCCGTAGGCAGCATCTTCTGGGGCGGCGACGCGGTGAACAACGCCTTGCGCTCGGCGGCTGTCGGTGCGAGCTCGGGCGCGGCTGTCGGTGCGCTGCATGGCGCAGAACAGGAAAAGAAGCGGCAATCCGCTCCCGCACCGGCACCGGCACCAGCACCAGCAGGCAACACGGCGGTCCACGATCCGGCGATGAAAGCCAAAATCGGCGAGCTGAATTTTGCCGCGAGCGAGGATCTCGCCCGCTGTCGGCATGTCAGTGCAATTGCGAAGGCCGAGCGGGCCTTCAAGGTCGAGACCGATCCGAAACGTCGCAACTACGCGCTGTTGATCGAGGCCATCGCTGCCGAGGAATCGAACAACACCAGCAAGGCCAACGAGGTCTATACCCAGTGGGGCAAGTTTGACCCTGCGCATGCCGATCGCGGCAAGGCGCGCAATGAGGCGCTGGACGGCGTCCTCAAGCTGCAGAAGGTGCGCCAGGAAGCGGGGCTGCCGCCGCTCTGCACCTGAGCATATCGCGGCAAAATCACTGAATTCGCTGATTGCCGCTCATCAGGGTGCGTGCAAGAATCCCGGACTGTGAACGAGCGCAACATCAATCACGGCGAAGCTGCCGGCACAGCGACCTTACCGGCTCAGCCATTTCCCCGACGCAATGAGTACGATGTCACCAACACCGTGCGCGTCAGTTCGGTGGATGCGGTGCGCGAGGCGGTTGAGGAGCTGTTCAGCCTGGCCTGCCCTGGCGCCGCCTTCGATCCCCTGTGGATGGCGTTTCACGACTTCCGGCGATTGTTCCGCGGCCAGTTCGAGGGCTACGTCGGCTGCGACACCCTCTATCACGACCAGCAGCACTCGCTGGATGTGACGCTGGCGATGGCGCGACTGCTGGCGGGCTATCAGCAGAGCTGTGCGGCTGCTGACCGTCTCAGCGTGGAGCGCGTGATGATGGGGCTGGTCTGCGCGCTCTTTCATGACGCCGGCTACATCCGGCACATCGGCGAGCGCCAGCGCAACGGTGCGGAACTCACGAAGTGTCACATCGCGCGCGGCGCGGAATTTCTCGGCAGTTATCTGCCACGCATCGGCCTGGGCGCCTCGGTACCCGCGGCAAGGCAGATCGTGCATTTCACCGGTTACGAGATCAGCTTCAACGACCTCGAGCTCGATGATCCGCGCGACAGCATCGTCGGCCACCTGCTCGGTACTGCCGACATGCTCGCGCAGATGGCCGACCGCTGCTATCTGGAAAAGTGCCGCGACCGCCTGTATGGCGAGTTCGTGCTGGCTGGCGTCGCCGTCGAGCTGACGGGCGGGCACGAGCGGCTGGTGCGCTATGCCTCGGGCAACGACCTGTTGCGCAAGACGCCCGGATTCTGGGAGAAGTCGGCCCGCGCACGGCTCGAACAGAGTTTCAATCGCGCCTATCGCTACATGGAACCGCTGTTCAATGGCCAGAATCCCTACATGCTGGCCATCGAACACAACATGGCCTACCTGCGCCGGCTGCTCGACGCCGATCGCCTCGATGCGCTGCGCCGCCGGCCGCCGGTGTTCACCGTCTTGCCGAAACCGGTGGAGTCCGTCAGCGCGCTGGTGAGCCGGCATCTCGCGAGTCTCGACGCACCGGCCTCATCCCTGGCACTGCACTGAAGGCCCGTATCGGCCCTCCGGGTCAGCGCAATGCCGGCACCACGTGCTCGCCGATGATCTTGAGCGCATCCATCGGGTTGTCGTGCAGGCGCAGGCCGATTTCGGTCTGACCGGCCTTGCCGAAGGCCTTGAATCGCTCGATTTCCCGGTCCAGATCCTCGATGCCACCCGTCGAGGTCAGGCCTTCGCAGAGACGGTTGCACATCTCCTCCGACACGCCCTGGATATTGCCGGAGCGGTCAAACCAGGCGGCGACGAACTTGTCGAAGTTGCTGACCACCGTCTGCACCTCATCGGGTGTCAGCCAGAGCTTGATCAGATCGCCATCGAGCTTGCGCGCGCGCCAGGCGAGTTCGCGGCGCGACTCGCGATAGGCTTCCTTGCGGTCTTTCTTCACGTGCCAGGCCCAGAAGCTGTTCACGCGGATCGGCGCCGCGCCCGGCTCGCGCTTGCCCATGCCGATGCGGACATTGTCCATGGCCGACTCGATGAGCTCCGGCGGCGTGCAGCCGATGAACACGCCGTCGGCGACACGCGCTTCCATGCGCATCATCATGTGGCGATAGGCGGTGCCATAGACGAAGGGCGGCGGCGCCTTGAGCCAGTCGTAGGCGCAGGGATAGGTGACGTTGAAGATCTCGCCCTTGTAGCCGTCCCTGGCGAGCTTTTTCCGGCCGGCGCCGATCACGATCTCGATAGCCTCGCGCACCGCGAGGACGATCTTGTCGGGCTTGTGCAGGGCCATCGCATCGAGGTTGCCTTCGCCGGCACCGATGGCGGCCATCGCCCGCCCGCCCGAGAGCTCGTTGAGGCTCAGCAGCGAATTGGCGATCTTGAGCGGGTGCATCTCGAAGGGGCTGACCGCGAGGGCGCCCATGCGCAGCTTCTTGGTCGCCTGGGCCACCGGCACCAGGCTGATGAAAGCGTCCCAGTGGGCGAAGTAGTTGGAGGTCCAGATGGCGCGAATGCCATAGCGCTCGGCGGCCTCAGCGAGCTCCACCAGCTGTGCCGGGCCCAGGTCGGGTTCCAGAATGATGTCGACTTCCACGGGGACTGCTCCTGCTACGCCACTGGCGTCTGATTATTCTGATCAGTGACTCGTCATTAAGTCGACAGTAAGTCACCATTTCAACCTGAAGGCCCCGTTCCATAAGGGTTTTTAGGTCGAGGCCATTGTAGCCGCCCTAGTCGTTTCCGGATACGGTTTCGAGGGCGGTGCGATAGATGCGCATGCCGCGGGCCTGGTAATTGGTCAGCGCAGCCGGGTGATCCAGCGTGCAGGTATGCACCCAGACCCGCTCGGAGCCGAGCTGCCAGGCCTGTTCCAGGGCATGGGTCAGCAGTGCCCCGCCAAGGCCCTTGCCGATGAATGGACCCAGCAGGCCGAAATTGACGATCTCGGTGCCGCCGTGGGCGTCCTCGCGCAGTTCGAAATAGCCGGCCGGCTCGCCGGCATAGCGGGCGACAAAGGTATGCAGACCGGGCGCCTCGGCATAGGCCCGCCAACGGGACTCGTCCCAGGCGCGTTTTTCCTGCCAGTGCCAGTCGGCACCGATACGGCAGTACATGGACTGGTTGAACTGCCAGCGCGGGGGGCTGACCGGCCGGATCTCAAGCTGCGGGTCATCGAGGGGTTTGGGGCGCAGCTGCTCCGGCGCGTACATCACCAGATAGCTGACCGTGACGGTCACCGGGGATCGGCGTCCCTGCTGACCCGTGGGCAACCCCAGCCATCGGCATCGCCGCCATGCCGGCGGGCCAGCGCGGCGATCTGTTTTTCCAGGCGGTTCAGCCCCGCGTGTTCCGGTGCCATGTGGCGGCTGAGGCTGACCTGCCACTTGTCGGTCTTTTCCCAGGCCCCGACCTGTGCCGGCATGTCCAGCGCCGTGGCCGCAAGCTCTGCGAATGCCTCCGCCTGCGGGCGGGTCGCAAAAATCACGAAGAAATCGATATCGCGGGGTACCGCGAGATCATCGCCCTGCTCCTCCATGAGGTGCAGCAATTCGCCATTGGTATCTGCAGCGTGCACGCCGCAGGAGGTTACTCGACCGTCACGGATTTGG
>JAHDYN010000044.1 GCA_023383735.1 Gammaproteobacteria bacterium
TCGACGGCATCCAGAACAAGATCAATCCGGGCGATGCCATGGACAAGGATCTTTACGATCTGGAGCCCGAGGAAGACAAGAAGATCCCGAAGGTCTGCTTCTCGCTCGAGCAGGCGCTGGAAGCACTCGACAAGGATCGCGACTTCCTGAAGGCGGGCAACGTGTTCAGCGACGATCTCATCGATGCATACATCAATTTGAAGTATGCAGACATGATGCGTGTCCGCATGGCGGTACACCCTCTTGAGTTCCAGCTGTACTACAGCCTTTGACAATATGCCCCTGACCAGCATCCGGTATTGCAACCGGATGCTGGTCGGTTCAGCCGGCCCGGGGTTATGCTTGGCACATGCAGGCCTTATTCATGTTCCTGTGCCTTGCGCTCCCGGCAGCCGTATTCGGGGGCGCAGAGGTATTCCGGTGGGTTGACGCCGAGGGTCAGGTCCACTACTCGGATCGCCCGAGTCCGGGCGCCGACCGGGTTGCCATCGATGTTGCGCCACCGAGCTCATCGCCGGCGGTGGCCAGCGCCCCGGCAGGACGTGCATCGTCCAGGGAGGACAAGGAGACGGCCGCAGCCTATGAAAGGCTGACTATCCAGGCGCCAGGACAGGATGAAACTTTGTGGAACATCGAGGGCCAGCTCGACGTCGCGGTAGCGCCGCAGCCAGCGCTGCAGGCGGGCCACAGAATCCAGTTGCTGCTGGACGGCCAGACCGTGGCCGAGCTGGAGCCGGGTCTGACGCGGAGCCGGCTCTCGGACGTGTACCGTGGCCAGCACACGCTGGTGGCCAGGATCCAGGACGAGTTCGGCACGACCCTCAAGCAAAGCAGTCCCGTGACCTTCTACGTACAGCAGGGCATCCAGCAGAGAACGAATCCGCTCGTCAATCCGCCGCTGTCCCGCCCGTAGGCCCGGCCCCGCAGCCTGCCGACATACTCGGCAGCATCACCATCGCGATCATCGGCATCGATGCCGACGGGATCGTGAACTATCTGAATCCCGGTGCCGAAGATCTGCTGTCCCTGAGCGCCCGACACAGCATCGGTCGGCCGTTGCAGGCACTGCTCCCGCAGTTCCGCAACCTCAATGAGCTGATTCAGCGTGTTGTCGCGGAAGGCCACAGTTTTGGCCAGTTGCTGAGCCCCCCGACATCCCGACCCGGTCCGACCACCAATGATCTCGCCGTAAGGGTCAGCCCTTCCCGGGCCGGTGACGGCAACCTGATCGTCGAACTGTTCGATGCGACCCAGTGGCGACAGATCGACCGTGAGCGCGCGCTGATCAGCCAGCACGAGGCCAGCCGCCGCATGATCCGCCAGCTCGCACACGAGATCCGCAATCCGCTCGGTGGCCTGCGCGGTGCGGCCCAGCTTCTGGAGCGCGAGCTGCCAACGCCGGAGCTGCGCGAGTACACGCGCATCATCATCGGCGAAGCAGATCGCCTGACTTCGCTGACCGACAGTTTGCTCGGTCCGGTTCGCCGCCCACAGTGGCAGCTGGTGAACCTGCATGAAATCCTGGAGCGCGTCATCGTCCTGATCGCCAGCGAACAGCATGATGCGGTGCGCCTGGTGCGTGACTACGATCCCAGCCTCCCGCCGCTGTCTGCCGACCCCGACCAGCTGATCCAGTCGCTGCTCAACGTCGCCCGCAACGCGATGCAGGCAGTCGGTCCGGACGGCCACATCGTGTTTCGCACGCGAGTCCTCGGCAACTTCGCCATCGGCCAGATCCGCCACAAGCTGGTCGCGAGCATCGAGATCGAGGACGACGGGCCCGGCATACCAGCCGAACTCGCCGACTCGATCTTCTATCCGCTGGTTACCGGTCGCGCCGAAGGTACCGGGCTCGGTCTGCCGATATCACAGGACCTGGTCAGCCGGCATGGCGGCCTTATCGAATTCCAGTCGCGCCCCGGCAGGACCGTATTCATGGTGAGATTGCCGATCCACGGCGAAGCGACGGAGATGCCATGACCGGCAGGAACCTCTCCGTATGGGTTGTGGACGACGATGCCTCGGTGCGCTGGGTCCTGGAGCGCGCCCTGACCAATGAAGGCATCGATACCCGGGTTTTCGACTCCGCCGATGCGCTTTTCATGGCCTTGCGTGACGCTGCGCCCGACGTGCTCATTTCCGACGTCCGGATGCCGGGCACCGATGGTCTGGCAGCCATGCACCGGCTCGTTCGCGAGGGCTTCAGCTTCCCGGTCATCGTGATCACCGCACACGCCGACCTGGACAGCGCGGTGGCCGCCTATCAGGGCGGCGCCTTCGAATACCTGCCGAAGCCCTTCGATGTGGACGACGCCATAGCGCTGGTGCGCCGCGCAGCGCGGGTTGGCGCCCAGCCGGCCGGCGGGCACGTCGAGTCCGAACGGCCGGTGTCCGCCATGATCGGGCGCGCACCGGCGATGCAGGAGGTGTTCCGCACGATTGGCCGCCTGTCGCGCTCGAGCATGACCGTGCTCATCACGGGTGAATCAGGTACCGGCAAGGAACTCGTGGCCCGCGCGCTGCACGAGCACAGCCCGCGTGCGCAGCAGCCATTCATTGCGCTGAACACCACCGCAATCGCGGCAGAACTCCTCGAGTCCGAGTTGTTTGGCCACGAACGCGGTGCCTTCACCGGGGCCGACAGCCGCCGCATCGGGCGTTTTGAACAGGCTGATGGCGGTACGCTGTTCCTGGACGAGATCGGCGACATGTCGCCGGCACTGCAGACCCGCCTGCTGCGCGTGCTGGCGGAGGGCGAGTTCTATCGTGTCGGCGGCCAGACGCCGATTCGCGTCGATGTGCGTGTGATCGCCGCGACCAACCAGGACCTCGAGGCGGCGGTCGTGTCGGGGAGCTTTCGTGAAGACCTGCTTCATCGCCTGAACGTCATCCGCATTGTCACACCGCCGCTGCGCGAACGGCGCGAGGATGTGCCGCTGCTGCTCGACTACTATCTGCGTGAAGCGGCCAGGGAACTGAGCGTTGAAACCAAGCGCATCGCACCGGACGCCGTTGCCCGCCTCTGTGCCTTCGACTGGCCGGGAAATGTTCGCCAGCTGGTGAATGCCTGCCGGCGCCTCACGGTCACTGCACCGGGCGCCGAGATACGCATCGAGGATATTCCGCCGGAGTTTGGCGGGCAGGCCAGTGCCCGGGCGGGACTCGCCGACTGGTCGCTGCGACTGGGCCAGTGGGCGGAATCAGCCCTTGAGGATCCGCACGGCGAAGCACTGCTGGACACGGCCCTGCCGGAGTTCGAGCGCACCCTGATCCGCACCGCACTGGCCCATGCGCAGGGCCACCGTCAGGAAGCGGCCCGGCTGCTCGGCTGGGGCAGGAACACCCTGACGCGAAAGATCCGCGAGCTGAAGATCGACGACTAGCTGCCGAGCTGCAGGGTGCCTACCAGGTCTGCCACCCTGGCGAGCTGGTGCCGTTCCAGATAGTCGGCGATGCCCGCATTGATCTCGTGGCAGACCAGCGGGTTGTAAAACAGCGCCGTGCCGACGCCGACTGCGCTGGCGCCGGCAATCAGGAACTCGAGCGCATCGGTGGCGTTGGCGATGCCGCCCTGGCCGATGATCGGCACCCCGTGCCGCCCGGCTTCCTGGTACACCTGGTGCACCTTGAGCAGCGCGATCGGTTTGATCGCCGGTCCCGAAAGTCCGGCCTGCACATTGGCGATGACCGGTCGCCGCTTCTCCGCATCGATCGCCATGCCAACCAGGGTATTGATCACGGCCAGTCCGTCGGTACCGGCCTCGATGCAGCGCCGGGCATTCTCGCGGATATCGGTCTGGTTCGGTGACAGCTTGGTGATGATCGGCTTGCGGGTTGCTGCCCGGCACGCTGCCACGACCCGCGCGGACATGTCCGGCGAATTGCCGAAGGCCACACCGCCTTCCTTGATGTTCGGACAGGAGATGTTGATCTCGATGGCATCGATCGGCGAATCGTCGAAGCGCCGGCAGACTTCGATGTATTCCTCGATCGTGGAGCCGCAGGCATTGGCGATGAAGCGCGTCTCGCTGAAATCGAGCGTGGGCAGGATCTTGTGCACCACCGCATCGACGCCCGGGTTCTGCAGGCCGATGGCATTGAGCATGCCCATGGGCGTCTCGAAGATCCGGTGTGGTTCATTGCCCGGACGCGCATGCAATGTCGTGCCTTTCAGCACCACTGCGCCGGCATCGCGGTTAGAGAAGCCGGCCACCCGTGTGTATTCTTCGCCGAAGCCGACGCAGCCCGAAAGCAGCACGATGGGCGAGCTGAAGCCGAGTCCGCAAAAAGTCCCGGCGAGCCGCGCGTCGGGCGCAGCGTGCTGGCGGGACTGTTCGATGTCTGGAGAGGGCACGGGAATGCTTGATCTGATTCTGTTTGAGCCGGAGATACCGCCGAATACCGGCAACATCATACGCCTGTGTGCCAACACGGGAATGGCCCTGCACCTGGTCGGTCAACTGGGCTTCAGCTTGTCGGATGCGAAACTGCGCCGGGCCGGGCTCGATTACCACGAATGGACCGCGATACGGCAGCATGCCGGACTCCCCGAGTGTCTCGCCGCTCTCGGACAGCCGCGCGTGTTCGCCCTGTCCACGCGCGGCACGACGCTCTATAGCCAGGCGCGGTTCAGGGCGGGCGATGCCTTGCTGTTCGGGCCGGAGCAACGCGGCCTGCCGGCGGCCGGTCTCGACGGGCTGCCCGCCGGGCAGCGGCTCCGCATCCCGATGCGGGCCGGAAGCCGCAGCCTCAACCTGTCGAATGCGGCGGCGATCGTCGCCTATGAGGCATGGCGCCAGCTTGGGTTCGCCGGCGCGGCTTGAGGTTTCCGCTCAGTCGATCGGCAGGGTGCCGGCACTCCGCCCGAAAAGACTGCGAAGTTCCATATCGGTTTCAGGCTTCAGCGAGCGTGCCATCAGCGCCATCACCGCATCTTTGGGCCGCTGCTTGTTGTGCAGCACCTGCCAGACCTGTTCGCAGATCGGCATTTCCAGTCCGAGCCGGCTGGCTACGGTGCGTACCGAGACTGCGGCAAATGTGCCCTCGACCACCTGGCCGATGGCCTCGGCCGCCTCGGCCGGCGTCTTGCCCGCAGCGACCATCAATCCGAGCCGCCGGTTCCGCGACTGGTCATCGGTACAGCTGAGGACCAGATCGCCCATGCCCGACAGCCCCATGAAGGTGGCCGGCTCGGCGCCGAGGGCTGTGCCGAGCCGGGTCATCTCGAGCAGGCCGCGGGTGATCAGGGCGATACGCGTGTTGGCGCCGAAGCCAAGGCCATCGGAAATGCCGGCGCCGATCGCCAGAACGTTCTTGACGGCACCGCCGACTTCGACGCCGACCATGTCGTCCGAAGTGTAGGCACGAAAATTCAGGCCCGACATGCGCATCGCGAGTTCGGCGGCGAAGTCCGGTGGGCGGGCCGCGATCGTCATCGCAGTGGGCAGGCCTGCGCCCACCTCGCTGGCAAAGGTCGGTCCCGAGAGCACGGCGACTGGCACGGCTGTGCCCAGGACTTCCCTGACGACCTCGTGCGGCAGGCATCCGGAATCGTGTTCGAAACCCTTGGTTGCCCACGCGATCCGGGCCCCGTCCTGCAGGTGCGGCCGGATTGCGGTGAGGATTTCGCGAAAACCGTGGCTCGGGACGCAGATCAGCAGATCCTGATGCCTGCGCACGACTGCGCGGAGATCGGGATCCGGGTGCAGGCCTTCGGGAAAGGCGATGCCGGGGAGGTAACGCTGGTTGCAGCGCTGCTCGTCCATCTTCTGCAGCTCGTCGGCGCCCCGGCCCCACAGGGTGACCCGGTGGCCGGCACGTGCGAACTGCACGGCAAGGGCCGTGCCCCAGGAGCCGGCACCAAAAACGGCGATGTCGGAATTGTCCGGACCGGAATTTGTCCCGGATGAGCTCACGGTCAGTCCGGCTTGGCCTGTGCGGCCGCCGTATCCTGGCTTGCCTGCTGAAACAACGCGGTGAAGTCCATGGGCTGAAGCACCAGCGGCGGATAGCCGCCCCGCTGCACCATGGACGAGATGGCTTCGCGCGCATAGGGATAGAGCGTATTCGGGCAGTGTATGCCGAGGATCGCGCGGGTCTCATCCCGGCTGAAGCCGCTGATCTGGAACATGCCGGCCTGGGCAATCTCGATCAGGAAAACCGTACGTTCGCCGATCACTGACTGGGCCGTCATGTGCAGCACGACTTCCGTGCTGCCATTGCCGAGATCGCTGTGGGCCGTGCGGATGTTCAGGTTCATCTCCGGCTGGCTCTTTTCGGAGAAGAAGGCCGGAGAGTTCGGCGCCTCGAAAGAAAAATCCTTGATGTAGAGCCGGCGCAGGCTGAAGATCCGTTCGCCTTCCGCCTTTGTCCCGCTGCCGTTAGCCTGTCCCTCAGCCATGGTTCCTGTTCCTCTGGTCATTCATGCCCGGTGTTCCTGCAGCAGCGCGTCGAGACCTCCGGCCTCGTCCAGTGCGACGAGATCGTCGTAGCCGCCCACATGCGTGGCGCCCATGAAGATCTGCGGCACGGTACGTCGGCCGCTGCGGCTCATCATTTCCTCACGCAGATCCGGCCGCGTGCTGACGTCGACTTCGGTAAAACCCGCCTGCTTGTTGCGCAGCAAGATCTTCGCAGCCGTGCAGTACGGGCAGGTTGGCGTCGTATAGATCGTGATGCTCAAGGCAGGAGAACCGGGCTCTCAGCGTTTGCCCTTGACGAGCGGCTGACTGTCACGCTGCCAGCTGCCGATACCGCCCTTGAGGCCGAATGCTCCGTCGAAGCCCGCAGCGCGCAGCGCCTTCACAGCACCATAACTCTTGCTGCCGTTCTCGCAGATCACCACCACCCCGCGCTTCTTCTTGATGCGCCCCTCCTCGCCCTTGGCGAGATCAGCCGGTGTCATGTTCAGCGAGTCGACGATGTGCCCGGCATCGAAAGCGGCCTGGTCGCGTATATCCACCACCGTTGCGCCCCGGTTGATCATGCGCACGGCTTCCGCCGTCGAGACCTCAAGCAAGGCCCGCGCGCGCAGCTGGATTTCGACCGCAACGACTGCGATCGCCATGAGTACGGTGGCCGTCACCAGAAGCGGGTTTGCGGCTAGGAATTCAAGGAGTCTGTCCATACTGCCTGACCTGATCGGGGCCGCATTATAACCATGTGCGTGGGCGGCGAGGCCGGATCGGGCCCGTCGTCAACGCAGCCGCCTTCACCTAAACTGCCGGTCTCATGAGCCCAGCGCTGTTTCCCGCGGTACTCTGCCTGCTGCTGCTTGCCATGCAGCCGTCCCTGGCTGCGCGTGACACCGGCAAGACCGAGAACGAGCTGGCCGAGGTGCGCAAGCAGATCCGCACGCTCGAGAGCCAGACCCGTCGCGACCAGGCCAAACGCAAGGAACTGGACAAACAGCTGCGCAGCGCCGAAATGGAGGCCAGTCGTCTGCGCGGGCAGCTGAACGGTACGCGGCGGGAACTGGCCGTGGCCGGCCGCAAACTGGCTGATCTCAATCGCCAGCTTGAAAAGACCCGCGCGGAGCTTGAGCGCCAGCGGGAGAACCTGGCAGCACAATTGCGCCTGGTACACATCAGCGAAGGCAATGAACTGCTCAGGGTCAGCCTCAACCAGCAGGATGCGCGGGAACTGGGGCGGCACCTGACCTGGCTCAGCTATCTCGCCCGGCAGCGCAGTGAACTGCTCGGCTCGGTGCAGGCCGGCCTCGAACTGCTTGAGCGTGACCGGGCCGCTGTCGAACAGCAGCAGGCCGAACTCGCGGTGCTCGAAGGCAAACGCCGGCAGCAACTGGCAGAGCTGGAAAAAACCCGCAGCACCCGGGCTGCCGTCATCAGCGACCTCGACCGGCAATTGCAGAGCGGCAATCGGGAACTGAACCGCGCACGCACGGAGGCGCGCAGCCTTGAAAAACTGCTCCGTGAACTGGAGCAGCAGATCGCCCGCAGCCAGAAGAGTCCCTCCGCGGTGCCGGGCAAACCGCTGGGCAAGGGCCGTTGGCCGGTCAAGGGTCGCTTGCTGGCGGATTACGGCCAGACCCGTGCCGGTGGCCAGTTGCGCTGGGACGGCGTGCTGATCTCGGCACCTGCCGGCAGCGAGGTCGTTGCCGTCCGCAACGGCAAGATCGTGTATGCAGACTGGCTGCCAGGTCTCGGACAGCTGCTGGTGATCGATCACGGTGGAGGCTGGCTCAGCCTCTACGGCCACAATCAGGACCTGGTACACACGGTTGGCAAGCAGGTTGTTGCCGGTGATGTAATCGCACATGTGGGTGACACGGGCGGCCAGTCGAGACCAGCGCTGTACTTCGAGGTACGACGCAACGGCAAGCCGCAGAACCCGCATCAGTGGGTGAAGTAGCCGGATGAAATGCCGATGAGTCTTCGAGACCTGTTGCTGGTGGCCTCCGGTGGGGCAATCGGTTCCACGCTGCGCTACCTGGTCAGCGAGTCGGCACAGCTTCTGCTGCCCGCGACCACGTTCCCGCTCGGCACCCTGGCCGTGAACATATCGGGCTCGCTGCTGATCGGGCTTTTTGCCGGTCTCGCTGAATATCGCCAGATCTTCGGTCCCGGCGCGCGCCTGCTCCTCGTGGTCGGCGTGCTGGGCGGCTATACGACTTTTTCGGCGTTTTCCCTGGAGACGCTGGCCCTGCTGCGCTCCGGGCAGTCGCTGATCGCACTGGCCAATGTCTTTCTGCAGCTCAGCCTGAGCGTCGCGGCGGCGGCCGCCGGCTTCGCGGCGGCCCGCGCATTCTGAGCGATTCGGGCCGCGACAGCGGCCGGCGGATCAGCTGCCGAGCGCAGCGCGCAACCGCGCAGCCTGCCCGGCCAGCACCCCCGGGTCTGCCATGCCGCGCCCATGACTGCGCAGGGGCCTTCCGGCATAGCGCGGGATCACATGCAGATGAAAGTGGAAGACGGTCTGACCGGCCTCGACGCCGTTGAACTGCATCAGGGTGATGCCATCGGCCTGAAAGACGTCCCGCACCGTGCGTGCGACGAGCTGACCACTGCGCATCACCGCGCTGGCATACTCCGGCTGGAGTTCGAATATGTTCTCGGCGGCGCACTTGGGAATCACGAGGGAATGACCCTCGGACTGCGGCATCACATCGAGAATCGCGATGGTCAGCTCGTCTTCGTAGAATTTTTGTGCCGGCATCTCGCCGCGCAGGATCTTCGCGAAGATATTGTTCTGATCGTAGGCCACACCACGCTCCCGCAGGCAGACCGGACTTGCTCAAGTGCTTTCCGGCCCGGTGCGGGCTAGCATAAGAGTCCGGCCCGGGCAGTGACAAGCCAGGCCGGTCGCGCTGCCTATCGGAGGTGCAGGCCTTGAACGAACAACGCATACGTTCCGACGCCAATCGCTGTTTCGTCTGCGGGCCGGGGAATTCACGCGGCCTCAGGCTCCTGTTCCATGTCGATGACACAGACGTGTGCCGTTCCGAGTTCACGCCGGGGCCGGACCATGTCGGCTATGACACGATGACACACGGCGGCATCCTCTACAGCGCGCTCGATGACGTGATGGCGAACTGGCTGTTCCTGAAAGGCTCGCGCGCACACACGGCGCGCTGCGAGGTTCGTTATCGT
>JAHDYN010000045.1:0-1102 GCA_023383735.1 Gammaproteobacteria bacterium
TCGCCGCCTGCTGGAACTGAAGGACAGCCAGCTCAAGGCGCTGCAGGACCGGCTCGGTGGCGGGACGGAGCGCCCGGTTGAACAGCCGGTGGCAGCGCCCATTGAGGCACCCGTCGAGCGATTGCCGGTTGACGACAATGCCGCCGCCCGGGAGGCGGATGAGGCGCCCGTCGATGAGGCAGTCGTCGCCGATGAAGCCACTGCCGAGTCTGCTGTTCCGGCACCGGCTGAACGCCCTGTGGCCAAACGCAAGCCGAAGGCTGAAAGCTCCTGGCTGGATTCACTCGGCGGCCTGATCTTCAACAGCTACTTCCTGATGGCCGCCGCTGCCGTCGTGCTGGCCGGTCTCTTTGTCGTGTTTGGCCGCCGACGCATGGCCAGAGCGGATGAGGACAGCACGGGCAGATTCCGGACGACGTTGCCCCGGGGCAGTTCGGTCGGTGGTGCCGCCGAAGGCGAGCCGACGCTGCGCGACGGTTTCATCGTCGAGGAAAGCGAGGCACAACGGACTGGCGAGATCGCCGCGCGCACTGCCATCGCCCCTGCGCCAGGACGCGAAACCCGCAAGCCGGCGGCAGCCGATGCGGAAACCGCACTTGAGCGCACCATCAGCACGGATGGCGCCGTCGAAATCGACCAGGCCGATGTGGTCGCCGAAGCCGAGTTCCACATGGCCTATGGTCTGTATGACCAGGCGGCCGAGTTGCTGGTCCGGGCCCTGCGCGACAATCCCGACCGGCGGGACCTGCGCCTCAAGCTGCTGGAAGTCTATTTCATCTGGGAAAACAAGCCGGCCTTCCTCAAGGAGGCCCAGGCCTTCCACCGTCAGCCGGGTGCTTCGGAGAGCGCCGACTGGAACAAGGTTCTCATCATGGGCAAGCAGATCTGCCCGGGCGAGGCCCTGTTTGCCGCGGGTGCAGGTGCGGCTGGCCTCGACATCTCGCTGGATGGCGACAGCCCTGACAGCGTTGACTTCAGCCTGGACGACGAGGGCGGTGAAAGCGTCGACCTGGACCTGACCGGCGCACGGCCGGGTCCGGCTGCCGATCTGCTGGATTTCGATTTCGGCGAGATCGCCGGAACCGACGACGCCGATGTGGAC
>JAHDYN010000045.1:1145-7701 GCA_023383735.1 Gammaproteobacteria bacterium
TGATGAAGACCGAGATCGCGCCCGGACTGCAGAGCAATGAATCGCCGACCGTCGAGGCACCGGCCGGCAGCGATTTTTCACCGACGATGGAAACGCCGACCGTCGAGTTCCGGGGTCCGGATGCGCCCACGGTGGAAACCCCCACCCTGGAGACGCCGGCCGCCGGCACCATGGAGACGCCGACGATCGAGAGCACCGCGCTGACGGGTTCCGGCAGGCAGCTGGCCGACCTCGAAGGCCACGACCATACAGAAGAGATCAATGTCGAGGATCTTGGTCTTGATCTGACCGGGCTCGACGTGGCGGCGGGCGACATGGGCACGGGCCTGCACTCGGCCATCGATGACAGCGCACTCGACGACGGCGACGGCGACGGCGACGGAGACGACAGCGAGATATTCGATATCGGCGATGTCGATGCCGACGTCGATGAAGACCTGTCCGACCTGTTGCAAAGCCTGGAAGGTGACGCAACCTCGGAGATGCGCAGCGTATCGCTCGACGAGGGTACGCTCGATCTGCCGGAAATCGGTACGGCAATGGAGAAGAGTGCCGCGAGTCGTGATGCGGGCAGCCAGGCGCCCGGCATCGACGATACGGCCGAGCAGCCACGCGGTGGTTTTGCAGACAACGCGCTGGGCGAACAGTCGGGCGAACTCAGCCAGGTGGACTTCGATATCGGCGATGGCGACGTCGAAGATGCCGAACCGACTTCGGTGGTCACGCCTGGTCCGGGTCGCCGCCCCGAAGGGCCGACCATGACCGAGGTCGGCACCAAGCTGGATCTGGCCAGGGCCTATGTCGACATGGGCGATCCGGACGGCGCCCGCAGCATCCTCAACGAGGTCCTTGAGGAGGGTGACCCGGCCCAGCAGCAGGAAGCGCGCAAACTCCTGGACGAACTGGCCGACTGAGCCCCAGTGCGTCCGTGATTGCCCAGCGTATTGCCGCCGGGATCGAGTATGACGGCAGCGGGTTCTTTGGCTGGCAGGTGCAGAGTCACGCCCGCAGTATCCAGTCCACGCTCAATGCCGCGATCAGTACCGTTGCAGACGAAGTCCTGACCACGGCAGCGGCGGGGCGCACCGATACCGGTGTGCACGCCTGCGGGCAGGTCGTGCATTTTGATTCCGTGGCCGAGCGTTCCGAATATGCCTGGTTGCGAGGCATCAACAGCAACCTGCCCGCAGACATCGCGGTTCAGTGGGTGCGGGCCGTGCCGGGCGATTTTCATGCGCGATATTCAGCCCTGGCGCGCACCTATCGCTATGTGATTCTCAATCGTCCGGTACGTTCGGCGCTCGATCGCCACCGTGCCTGGCAGCTGCGGGCGCCGCTTGACGCCGTGCTGATGCAGCTGGCGGCCCGGCAACTCCTTGGTGAACATGACTTCTCGTCCTTCCGTGCCGCCGGTTGCCAGTCCAGAAGTGCCGTGCGCCGGATCGAAGCCCTGGAGGTTGTCCGGCATGGTGATTACGTGGTGATCGAAGTGCGGGCCAACGGGTTTCTCTACCACATGGTGCGCAATATCGTCGGCTCGCTGGTTCGTGTGGGCAGCGGTGAGGCCGGGGCCGGCTGGATCGGCGAATTGCTTGCGATAAAGGACCGGCGTCTGGCTGCGCCGACCGCACCGTCGACGGGTCTCTTTCTGGCTGCCGTCCACTATCCGGATGAATTCGCTTTCCCGCCGCCGCCACCCCGGCCGGTCTGGTCTGCGGAATGGCGTGATCGATGATCCGGACTTGATTATGATTCGCACATGACCTGGTATGAAAAAGTCCTGCCCTCGCGGATCAAGACCGAGCGGCGCACGCGTTCCGTGCCGGAAGGGCTCTGGATCAAGTGTCCACAATGCAGTGCGCAGCTGTACCGGGCGGAGCTGGAACGCAACCTCCACGTCTGCCCGAAGTGCAGTTTTCACATGCGCATTTTTGCCCGCGACAGGCTGGCTGTATTCCTTGATGCTGAATCCGGGCGGGAGATCGGGGAAAAGCTCACGCCGCAGGATCCGCTGCGCTTCAAGGACACCAAACCCTATCGGGCGCGCATCGTTCAGGCACAGAAGGACACCGGTGAGCGCGATGCGCTGGTCGCGATGTCGGGCCTCCTGAAGGGGCAGCCGATCGTGGCCTGTGCATTCGAATTCCGCTTCATGGGCGGGTCGATGGGTTCGGTGGTCGGCGAGAAATTCATGCGCGCGGCAAACTGGGCCCGTGAGCACCGGGCGCCGCTGGTCAGTTTCTCTGCCAGCGGCGGTGCACGCATGCAGGAGGCGCTCTATTCGCTGCTGCAGATGGCCAAGACCAGTGCTGCGCTGGCGTCGCTTGCAGATGCGCGGATTCCCTTTGTGTCCGTACTCACGGATCCGACCACCGGCGGCGTTTCGGCGAGCCTTGCCATGCTGGGCGACATCAATATCGCCGAGCCCAATGCCCTGATCGGTTTCGCCGGCCCGCGCGTCATTCAGCAGACCGTGCGCGAAACGCTGCCCGAGGGGTTTCAGCGCAGCGAATTCCTGCTTGAGCACGGCGCTCTCGACATGATCGTCGATCGCCGGCAGATGCGTGACGAGATTGCCCAGCTGCTGGCCAAGCTGCTCAAACAGGCGCCGCCAGTCGTCGACCTGCCGGCCTGAGGCT
This sequence comes from Gammaproteobacteria bacterium, assembly GCA_023383735.1. Classification (GTDB taxonomy): domain Bacteria; phylum Pseudomonadota; class Gammaproteobacteria; order Steroidobacterales; genus SHZI01. The sequence goes on from JAHDYN010000045.1 coordinate 3,785, forward strand.
CGTGGTCAAACGCAGCCTTGCCGAGTGGCTCCAGTGGCAGGAGTCGCTGAGTCCGCATGCGATCGAGCTGGGTCTGGAGCGGGTCCGGACCGTGCTGGATCGCCTCGACCTGCGCCCCCCGGCTGGGCGTGTCGTCAGCGTTGCCGGCACCAATGGCAAGGGCACCACCGTCAGCCTGTTGCAGGACATGCTGCTGGCAGCTGGTCGCCGTCCCGGTCTGTATACCTCGCCACACCTGGTGCACTACAACGAACGCATCCGTGTCGGCGGACAGCCGGTTCAGGAGGCAGACCTGGTGCAGGCTTTCGAGTCCGTCGAAGCAGCGCGGGGCGACGTGCCGCTGACCTACTTCGAGTTCGGCACGCTGGCGGCCTTCATCTGTTTTGGCCGTGGTGATTGTGACAGCTGGATCCTGGAGGTCGGTCTGGGTGGTCGCCTCGATGCGGTCAATGTGCTGGCACCGGACGTCGCGCTGATTACCACGATCGGGCTCGATCATCAGGACTGGCTGGGGGAGACCATCGAGGAAATCGCCGCCGAGAAGGCCGGGATCATGCGCGCCGGCAGCCCGGCTTTTTACGCCGATCAACCGGTGCCGGCGGCAATCCGCAGGCACGCGGCGGAGATCGGTGCACGGCTGGCCGTCGCCGGGGAAGACTATTCGCACCAGATACACAGCAGTGCCGCCTCTGCGGATGTGCGCAGCTGGTCCTGGCAGGGCGCCACCGGGCGCATCACCGGCCTTGAGGCGCCACGACACTGGACCGCTGCGCAGTTCCGCAACGCGAGTCTGGTGCTGGCGGCGCTGTCGGTGCTGGAACCCGGGTTGCTCGACGATGTCGCGGTACTGAACGGGGTATTTGCCCGCTGCAAGCCGGATGGCCGCTTCCAGCAGCTGCGTGGTGCGGCACACGAGTGGATACTGGATGTCGCGCACAATCCGCAGGCTGCGGCCGTGCTGCGTGCGCAGCTGGAGACTTTGCCGGCAAGCAGCTCAACCACCATCGTGACCACTTTGCTGGCCGACAAGGCGGTCAGGCCGTTTGTCGTCGAGCTGGCACCGGTTGCGACACGCTGGATCGTTGCCGGGATCGGGGATCCACGCGCCAGCACCAGCGAACGATTGCGCGCCGGCATGGCGGAAGCAGGCATCGATGCGGCCGACCATGCGGCGACGCCGGAAGCCGCTTTTGCCTTGGCCGAGCGCCTGACCCCGGCCGGGGGCCGCATCGTGGTGTGCGGTTCGTTCCGCATCGTGGCGCCAGCCTTGCAATGGCTTGGTCTATACTGAGCGCCTGCCTGGAAACCCTTTGTGATGGACCGCCAGCTCGCTGAACGGATGGTTGGTGCCGCGTGTCTGCTCGCGGTTCTGGTTCTTGTCGTGCCCTCGATTCTGGATGGCAACCAGGAGCCCGGAAGTGCCGATCCGGAGTCCGTGTCCGGAGACGTCCCTGATCTGCGCACACACACCCTGACTCTGGACAGCGCTGCACGCGTACCGCCGGTTCCCAGGATGCGGGATACACAGGGCGAGGCTGCCGGCACCTTGCCGGATGAGCAACTGCCTGCGGAGGAGGTATCGGCCCCCGTGGAGTTGCAGGAAGTCGCGCCCCCTGCGCCGGAACCGGAAGAAGAGCCGGCCGTCGTCTCGCCGCCGGCGATCGACAAGGCCGCCTCCGACTCGTCTGCCTCGCCGGCAACAACCGCCGTGGCGCGCGCGACACCGGAAACGGGGCAGTGGTATGTGCAGCTGGGCAGTTTTTCCAGCAGCCAGAATGCCGAAGGCCTGGCAAAAAAACTCAAGGCTCGCGGCTTTGACGTGTCGATCCGGAAAAGCAGCAACGGCACGATGTCGCGTGTGCTCGTCGGGCCCCGTGGCGATCGCGATGCGGCCGTGGTGCTGGCCGGGAAACTCAAGGCCGAGGGTCTTGCCGGTCAGGTTACCCGGCTCTAGTGCATGAACACGGTCGACTACATTCTCATCGTGCTGGTCGCCGTTTCGGGGCTGGTGGGCGTGCTGCGCGGCTTTATCCGCGAAGCGCTGTCGGTGCTGGTCTGGATATTGGCGGTGTGGGGCGCGGCCCGCTACGGCGGTCTGGTGGGGCCGCTGCTCGACGGATTTCTTCAGGAACCGGCGCTGCAACTCTGGGCGGGCCGCTCGCTGACCTTTGTCGGACTGCTGTTTGCCGGCAGCCTGCTTGGCTGGCTGGTGGGATACCTCATCCGCAACAGCGCCGTGACCGGAACTGACCGGGTGCTCGGGCTGCTGTTTGGCCTTGCTCGCGGGGTCATCGTGATCATTCTGGTGGTGCTGGTGCTGAAGCAGGGCGGTTTTGCCGCCGAATCTTGGTGGCAGGGGTCCAAGCTGATACCGTATGCCGCCGCTGCCGGCGAGGAGTTCTGGGGAATGGCCGGACAGCAGGTCAAGGGTCTGGGCGAACAGGCAGGAGTCTGGTTCTAGTGTGTGGCATCGTCGGTATCGTCAGTCATCAGCCGGTCAATCAGGGGCTGTATGACGCACTGATGGTCCTGCAGCATCGTGGCCAGGATGCGGCCGGGATTGTCACCGACTGGAACGGCACGCTCTGTACGCGGAAGAAGAACGGTCTGGTCAGCGATGTCTTCATGCAGCGGCACATGGAGGAGTTGCGCGGCAACATCGGCATCGGTCACTGCCGCTATCCGACTGCAGGTACGCTCAAGTCCAGCGAGGCCCAGCCCTTTTACGTCAATTCGCCGTATGGCATCGCGCTGGCGCACAACGGCAACCTGACCAACTCCGATGAGCTGAAGGCCCTGCTGGTTCAGCAGGACCGGCGCCACCTCAATACCGGTTCGGACACCGAAGCGCTGCTCAACGTGTTTGCCCACGAACTCCAGCAGCAGCCGGCAGACGAACTGACGCCGCAGGCGATCTTTGCGGCTGTATCTGCCGTCCATCGGCGTTGCCGTGGCGGCTATGCGGTGGTGGCGCTGATCATCGGCTACGGCATCGTGGCTTTTCGCGATCCGCACGGCATACGCCCGGTCTGTCTCGGTCGTCGCGAGACGCCGGACGGTTCGGAGCACATGGTGGCGTCGGAAAGCGTGGCGATGGATGCGCTCGGTTTCAAGATGATGCGCGATATCCTGCCGGGCGAGGCGGTGATCATCGAGCGGGACGGTACCCTGCACAGCCAGGTCTGCGATGTCCCGCGCAGTTACACGCCGTGCATCTTCGAGTATGTCTATTTCGCGCGGCCTGACTCCATCGTCGACCGCATATCCGTTTACAAGGCGCGGCTGCGCATGGGCGAGCACCTTGCCGACAAGATCCTGCGTGAGCGTCCCGACCACGATATCGATGTGGTGATTCCGATTCCCGATTCAAGTCGCACCAGTGCGCTTGAGGTGGCTCACCGCCTTGGCGTCAAGTATCGCGAAGGCTTCATCAAGAACCGCTATATCGGCCGCACTTTCATCATGCCTGGCCAGGAGATGCGCCGGCAGTCGGTGCGCCGCAAGCTGAATGCCATCGATCTCGAGTTTCGTGACAAGAACGTGCTGCTCGTCGACGATTCCGTGGTGCGTGGCACGACGTCACAGCAGATCATCGAAATGGCCCGGGAGGCAGGTGCACGGCGGGTCTATTTTGCTTCTGCCTCGCCACCGGTCCGTTTTCCGAACGTGTACGGCATCGACATGCCGGCCGCCAGCGAACTCGTGGCAAGCGGTCGCACCGAGCAGCAGGTGCAGGAGTTCATCGGCGCCGACTGGCTCGTGTATCAGGACCTGGACGACCTCATCAAGGCCGTCCATCATGATGATGCGGAGATCACCGAGTTCGATACCTCATGTTTTTCCGGACAGTACGTTACCGGGGATGTGAGTCCCGAGTATCTTTCCCGGCTCGAACAGCAGCGCAACGACCGGGCGAA
>JAHDYN010000045.1:7711-9305 GCA_023383735.1 Gammaproteobacteria bacterium
CGCCGCGTGTCTTCCGATGCCGATGTTGCGGTGTGAGCCTCAAGATTCTCATCATTGACGATCACGCCGACTACAGGCGTCTGCTCTCCTATCATGTTGCGGCGCATTGGCCAGAGGCGATCATCCGCGAGTACGATCCGCTGCAGTCCGGGCGTCTGCCCGATGCGTTCTCCGGCGCCGGCAACGATGTGGTCCTGCTCGGCGACACCTGTGGCCACGAGGATGCAATCGAGTGGCTGCGCAGATTCCGTGCCCAGCCGAAGTTTCCACCCATCGTCTTTGTGGGCAGTGGCGATGAGCGGCAGATCGTATCGGCAATCAAGGCCGGGGCCGAGGAGTACGTCGGCAAGCCACGCCTGAACAACGCCCGGCTGGTCGAGGCGATCAAGGAGGCGCTGCGTGCCGGTGCGGATCGCGTGAATCCTTCGCGTACGGGTGGCGAATCACTGGCGGCAAACGGCAACGGGCCGATTCCCCGCAACTACAGCGTGGTGCGCAAGCTTGCGCACGGCGAGATCGCCACTGTCTATCTCGCGCAGGAGCGTGGCTCGGGCCGGGAGGTGGTGCTCAAGGTGCTGCACCAGGTCAGCGACGCAGCCAGCGGCAAGATTCTCGACCGGTTCCTGCGGGAGTACGAGCTGGCTGCACGTCTCGATCACCCCAACGTGGTACGCATTCACGACTTTGGCGTGGCGGATGATCACGCCTACATTGCCATGGAGTATTGCGGTGGCGGCAGTCTCAAGCGGCGCATTGCCGCCGGAATGGACCGCTACGAGGCCTATCGGCTGATGCGCGACATCGGCTCGGCACTCGGCGTGTTGCATGCGGCCGGCATCCTGCACCGGGATCTGAAGCCCACCAATGTGCTGTTCCGCGATGACGATACGCTGGCGCTGATCGATTTCGGTCTTGCGAAGCAGGTGGCGCTGACCGCCGAGGTTACCGGCGCCGGGGCGATATTCGGCACGCCTTACTACATGAGCCCCGAGCAGGGACACGGTGAAGCCGTAGATGCGCGCGGGGATATCTACAGCCTGGGCATCATATTCTTCGAGATGCTTACCGGCGCCAAACCCTACGACGGTGATACCGCGATGAGCGTGATCGTCAAGCACCGGCAGGCACCGGTTCCCGTGCTTCCGCAGGCAATGGCCGAGTTTCAGCCGCTGATCGACAGAACGCTGGCCAAACAGCCGTCCGGCCGTTTCAGCAACATCGCAGAGCTGCTTGCCTGGGTGCCACCGGCCTGACCGTCGTTGCCCGGGTAGCCGCCGCTAGCGCAGCGGGAGTTGCCGCAGTTCCGGGCCGGAACGGGTCCACGCAAGTACGCTGCCCTGTTCATACCAGTCGCCGAGCACGATGCGTGTTGCTGCCTTGTGCCCGGCGATTTCAAACCGGTGAATCGCCGGCCGGTGCGTGTGTCCGTGTACCAGCAGCGAGACCCCGTGACGCTCCATGGCCCCGGTCACCGCCTGCTGATTCACGTCCATGAGCATGGCGGGCTTGCTGCCGTATGCTTCCGAGCTGCGACTGCGCAACTGTCCTTCGATGTGGTTTCGTGCCTTGACCGGCAGCGCGAGGTACAGGGCCT
>JAHDYN010000046.1 GCA_023383735.1 Gammaproteobacteria bacterium
CCGCGCCAGCGACCGGAATCGCTCACACGGGCGCGAAAATCAACAGGCTGCTAGGGCGGCACCTGCAACCGGATTGGCGGCTACCTGCCCACGATGTCAATACGAACGTATTGACACTCCATCAACGACCGGCCGATACTTCAATCCATGAAGGCAGGTCCAAAGACCGCGCAGCTGCAGATCCGTGTCTCTGCGGCCGAGAAGGCGGCCATCCAGCGGGCCGCACGACGGGCAGGCATGGACATGTCGTCCTTCGTGCTCGGCCGCCTGCTGCCGGCCGCAGGAGCGCGTTTCCAGAAACTGGCTGCAGACTGTGCCGACGAAGCGGGTGTGCGCTATGCGCTCGCGGAACTGAATGCCTTTCTGTCCGGACTTGGAGCCGGTGAGTTGGCTGCGGCAGTGGCAGAGCCGCTGCCGCCAGATCTGGGTGCATATCCGGCCAACTACATCGCGGCCATGGTCGAGTACGCCTGTGCACAGCGCCGGATTGCACCACCGGCTTGGACTGCCGGCATTGCACCGCTCGTCTCGCCGGCATTCGGTTCTGGTCTGGAGAGCCTGCGCTTGTACCTGCTGACGCACTCGCCGCCACCTTTCCGGCGTCGCAACATCTTCATTGACGCCAGCATTGGCGCGAGAGTCTGAAGTGTCCGCCCTGACAGAAGCCGGGCTGCGCAGGCTCTTCGATTTGCTGAATGCCGAGTTGGGCGAGGTGGAAACCGAAGGTGAGCTGTTTCTGGTTGGCGGTGCCGTGATGTGCCTTGCGTATGCCGCGCGTCCTTCCACGCAGGATGTGGACGGCTGGTTTCGCCCTGCAGGCCTGGTCCGTGCGGCTGCGGCCCGGGTAGCGGCCCGGGCCGGTATTCAGCCTGACTGGCTTAACGACGGGGTCAAGGGGTTTTTGAGCGAGCGTGGCCAGTTCAGTCCCTTTCTGGAGCTGGACCACCTGCGGATCATGGTGGCGCAGCCGGACTACCTGCTGGCGATGAAATGCCTGTCGATGCGCATCGGTGCCGAGTTTCACGATGAAGATGACATCCGCTTTCTGCTGCGTCACCTGAATGTATCGAGCCATGAGAAGGCCGTACAGTTGATTACGCGCTACTATCCTCTGGAGCGCTTTCCGCAGAAGACGCTGTACGCGCTTGATGAGTTGCTGCCAAGGCATCAGGGGGCGTCAGATTAACCACAACAACACACCCGCGGCTGTCGTGCTTGCAATCGGCATCGCACTCGCTGGCTACCTGGTCGGCAACGCGCTGATCGAGTCGCGCACCAGCGAGCGCCGGGTCTCCGTGCGCGGACTTGCCGAGCGTGAAGTGCCGGCAAATCTCGTGCTGTGGCCCATCGTCTTCAGCATCACATCGAACGATCTCGTCGACCTGCAACGTCAGGCAGATGCCGGTGTGGTCAAGGTACGCGCCTTTCTGGGCGATGATTTTCCGGCAGAGCAGATCAGCGTGTCGCCGCCGCGCGTGCAGGATCGCGAAGCGCAGGGGCGGGCCGGTGACCGGCAGGAGCTCGACCGCTATGTGGCCGAGGTTGTCGTTACCGTGCGTACCGACAGGATCGAGACCGCAAGGCAGGCCATTCAGCGCAGCGGTGAGCTGGTGAAGCAGGGCGTCGCCGTCATCCGCAGCTACGAGTACAACACGCAGTATCTCTATACCGAGCTCGAAAAGATCAAGCCGGAGATGATCGCCGAGGCCACCAGGGACGCACGCCGTGCGGCCGAACAGTTCGCGCAGGACTCCGGCAGCAAGGTCGGCGCGATCCGCACCGCCCAGCAGGGACTGTTCTCGATCGAAGACCGCGACCAGTTTTCGCCGCAGCTGAAGAAGATCCGCGTCGTCACCACCGTCGATTACCAGCTCGAGTAGGGACGCAGCCCTGACGGGTAGCGTGCCCTCAGCTCTGCTCGCAGACCAGCAACTTCCTGTCGGTGATCGAGCCGATCAGCAGCTTGTTGCCGTAAGTCACGCCGACACTGCCGGCGGATATCTCGTCGCCGGCATTCATATAGATCTCGTCGACCGCCGCACCATCGCCGTTGTCCGGGATCACGCGCAGCACCTGGCTCGGTGCCGGCTCGCCCTTGATGAAGTGCATGATCAGCTTCATGGTGTTGGCATGGCCGGCCACGGTCAGGCTGGCGTCTGCCGCGACGTCGATGTTGTCGGGCGAGGTCGGGACGGCGATGCGTCCTGTTTCGGTCACCGCGCCGCTGGCCGGATCGCGTCGCAGAACCCGGATGCGCTGGCCGGATGTTTCGGCGACGTAGAGCGTGCCGCCACCGGCCGAGACGTTGATGCCGCCGCCTGCGGCGATGTCATCGACGACCACGCGGGCCTCTTCACCATCGAAGTAGGTGAGCGGCGAGCCGCCGATGCCGAGCTGTTGCAGGCCGGCAGCCAGTCCGCCTTCCAGCGTCTTGTCATTGGCGACGTAAAACTGCCGTGGGCCGACGGCGGCCAGGTCGTTTGGCGAATTGAACAGCGGGCTGCGGAATGTCTCGCGATGCCGAAACCGGCCGGGTGATACCTCGTCGAACACTTCCACGAGTTCGGGTTCGGTGCCGCGACTGACCGGGTGATTGATGACGAACAGGCTGCGTTTGCCCTGCGGGCTGATGTACAGGCTGAGGCCATGGGTGCGCAGGTGTGCGGGCCGGTCGAGCAGGGCATCTTCGGGTACCAGCGGCAGGCGATTGAGGTCGATGCGCATCACCGTGCCCTGCACGGCTTCACCGCGGATGAGGGCGGCGCGATCCAGGAAGGAGATGTAGGCGAGGCCGCGCTCGCGGTCCACCGTGATGTCTTCGGCACTGCCATCCAGCGGCAGTGAATCACAACGCCCGGCGAAATGCGGCTTGATCTCGCGAAACGCGCCGCCGCGATTCAGTACGTACAGCATGCTGAGGATGCTGATGAGGAGCAGGATGCCGATGAACTTGAATACCGTCTTGACGATGCGCATGGGGCTTCAACCTCGCTGTCCGGCGGCCATTATGGCGTGATTGCTCCGGGGCCTGCCGATCACCTGTCGGATAGTGGCGCAATTCCAATGCTATGCCTGCAACCCGAGTCTTGCGACACTGACGCCCCGCGATTCTCCGGCAAGGGTCATACACAAATGAGCGCCAGCCACCAGCCGCCGCCCCTTGCTGCCGACGAGCCCGCATATCGCTTCGGCCCGCTGCTGATGCTGCCGGGCGTCAGCCGAAAGCATGTCTGGACGCTGTTTTTCATCTCGTTTTTCGGCATTGCGATGATGAATACGGTGGGCATCCTGCAGGCTTACCTGTTCAACGAGATCCTGCGCATTCCTCCCAACGAGCAGGGCGCCCTGACCGGCACCCTGCTGGTTACCCAGGAGCTGGTGGTCATATTGCTGGTGGGCCTGGCCGGCGCCATTTCCGACCGTCTCGGTCGTCCGCCCGTATTCGCCGTCGGCTTCTCGCTGCTCGCAATCGGCTATTGCCTCTATCCGCTGGCCAGTGGCGACCTGGGTATGCTGACGCTGGAACTGGTGTTTTTCCGGCTGTTCATCGCCTCGGGCGTGGCCTGCATCAACGTGATGCTGTCGTCGGTGGCCAACGATTACCCCGTCGATGCCAATCGCGCCAAGATGATTGCAGCGGTGTTTGTCTGCAATGGATTGGGCATCGGCACCCTGCCGCGCTTCATCGGCGGGCTGCCGCAGAGTTTCATCGAGATGGGCATGGATCCGGTCCTTGCCGGTCGCATGACCTACTGGTGCGTGGCGGGTATCTGCGTGTTTCTGGCACTGGTGCTGCTGTGGGGCCTGAAGCCCGGCCCGCCGGTGCGAACGACCGAGCGGGAGCCGCTGCTGGCCACCTTGCGTGTGGGTCTCAACGCCGCGCGCATGCCGCGCGTTGCGCTCGGCTATGCTGCCGCATTCGTTTCCCGGGCCGACCTGGCGGTGGTCAGCCAGTTCCTTACCCTCTGGCTGGTCAGGGAGGGGATGGCGCAGGGGCTGACGGTTGCACAGGCGACGCTGAAGGCCACGACCTTTTATGTGGTGATCCAGCTGTTTGCGCTGCCCTGGGCCGTGATCTTCGGCATCGTGCTCGATCGCATCGACCGGCTGGTTGGCCTTGCGATCGGCATGAGTGTGGCTTTCGTTGGCTATGCCTCGCTGGGCGTGCTCGACAACCCGATCGGCAACGGCATGTATATCGCAGCGGCTTTCGTCGGTGCCGGCGAGATGGCGGCCAACATCTCCGCCACCTCGCTGATCGGGAAGGAGGCACCGGAGCGCGGCCGTGGTGCGGTGCTGGGCCTCTTCAGCCTGTTTGGCGCGGTGGGCATCATGGTGGTCGGCCTGGTCGGTGGCTGGCTGTTCGACAACTGGAAACCGGTGGGACCGTTTCTGTACATGGCGGCTTCGAACGCGACGCTGTTCCTGCTCGCGCTGCTGACCATCTTCCTCACCCGCAAGTCGCCGGCGGCAGCCTGACAACATCGGCGCCGGACGCCGGTAGGTGGTCGGCTGTTCATTCCGCAAGGGTGCAGGCTTCCGTGGCCGGACGGTCTTGCCTAAAGTGAGCCCGCACCCACAGCAGACCGAGTTCCAGCATGTCCGGCAAGTTTGGCGACCGACTCATGTACATCGACGGGCAGTTTGTGCCCGGCAGTGATGGTCAGTGGATAGACTCGGTCAATCCGGGCACCGAAGAGGTACATGGTCGTGTGCCGGCCGGAACCGCCGCTGATGTCGACCGCGCCGTGAACGCAGCGGAAGCGGCGCAGCCGGGCTGGGCGGCGCACTCGATCTGGGAGCGGCGCGACGTGTTGCGCAAGCTGGCTGCGGCGATGCGCGCCCGCGCTTCGGAAGTCCTGCCGCTCGAGGCGGCCGATACCGGCAACACCATCGGCAGCCTGGGCCGCGATGTCGAGGTGGCGGCCAACTATCTGGATTTTTTCGCGGGTCTCGGTACCGAGATCAAGGGTGACAGCGTGCCCGCTTCGAAGGATGGCACGCACTTCTCCATCCGCGAACCCTACGGTGTGGTGGCGCGCATCGTGCCTTTCAATCATCCCTTCCTGTTCTCGGCAGCGCATCTGGCTGCGCCGCTGATGGCCGGCAATGCGGTGGTCCTGAAGACGCCGGAAACCAGCCCGCTGTCCGGCACCCTGATGGGCGAGATCTGCCACGAGGTGCTGCCGCCCGGGCTCGTCAACATCGTGCATGGCGCGGGGCTGCCGACCGGCGATGCACTGGTGCGCCACCCGAAGATCTGGCGGATCGGTTTTACCGGCTCCGTACCGACGGGCCTTGCGATCCAGCGTTCGGCGGCCGAGGTGGCCGTCAAGCATGTATCGCTGGAGCTCGGTGGCAAGAACGCCATGATCGCCTGTGCCGATGCAGACCCGGCCACGATTGCGACCGAAGCGGTGCGCGGCATGAACTTCGCCTGGGCTGGCCAGTCCTGTGGCTCCAACAGCCGTCTGCTGCTGCATGAATCGCTGTACGAAGACGTGGTGGCGCGAATCGTTGCGCAGGTCAGGACGATCCGGGTCGGTGATGCGCTGGATCCGGCTTCGCAGATGGGCCCGGTCAATTCCGCCGGGCACTACCGGCGCGTGCTGTCCTTCGTTGAATCCGCGCGCCAGGACGGCGCGAAACTCCTCACGGGCGGCGAGCGCCCGCCGGGTGCCGACTTCCGTCGCGGTTACTGGATACAACCCACGGTGTACGGCGATGTGACCATGAACATGCGTGTGGCACGCGAGGAAGTCTTCGGGCCGATACTCTCGATCCTGAAGTGGCGCACGCAGGAAGAGGCGATAGCGATGGCCAATGCCACGGAGTACGGCCTGACTGCCGGCGTCTGGACGCACGATCTCAAGGTGGCGATGCGCTTCGTGCGGGCGCTCCAGTCCGGCTTCGTATATGTCAACAACACCGCCCGGCATTTTGTCGGCACGCCCTTTGGCGGCTGGAAGAACAGCGGGCTGGGCAACGAGGAGTGTCTGGGCGAGCTGTTGAGCTACACTCGCAACAAGGCCGTTCATATTTTCGTCTAGCGTGAGGCATCCATGAGCAATGTGTCGCCGGACCCGTCACAGACGGGCCTGAAGTTCTGGTTTGTCGAGCTTGCGCCGGGCATCCTGCCGCGCAATTTCGGGACCTTGCTGTACAGTGCATTTACGACGATCGGCCTGCTGGCCTTTGTCAGTATCGGCACGCCCTACGTCCTCAATGTCTATCTGAAGATTCCCCAGGCCCAGCAGGGCCAGATTGCCGGTGACCTGGCGGCCTGGAACGAGATCGCGATGCTGCTCGTCTTCGGGCCCTGCGGCGTGCTGGCCGACCGGATCGGCCGCAAGCAGGTCTTTACCTTCGGCTTCGTGTTCATGGCCATCGCCTATGCCCTTTATCCCTTTGCGAGCTCGGTCGGCGAGCTGACGGCATACCGCCTGCTGTACGCCGTCGGTATCGGCGCGGCTACCGCCATGCTGCAGACGATTCTCGCCGACTATCCGTCCAATGCCTCGCGCGGCAAGGCCACAGCGCTCGTTGGCACGCTGAACGGGCTCGGTGTGGTGATCCTGTCCGTGGGGCTTGGCGGCTTGATGAAGACCTTTGTGGGTCGCGGTTATTCGCCCGAGGACGCCGGCTACATCACGCATTTCATCGTGGCAGCAATGTGCCTGGTGTCTGCGGGCGTGGTTGCCGCCGGTCTCAAGAAGGGCACGCCGGTACACAAGCACGAGCAGCTCCCGCTGCGCGAACTGATCGGCAGCGGCCTAGCGGCCGGGCGCAATCCGCGCATCGCGCTGGCGTATGCCAGTGCCTTCATCGCCCGCGGCGACCTGGTCGTGGTCGGCACCTTCGTCAATCTGTGGGGTACCTCGGCGGGGATCGAAGCCGGGATGGATGCGGCCGAGGCGAGCGCCAAGGGCCGCATGCTGTTTGCGATCACCGGCATCGCCGGGCTGTTCTGGCTGCCCCTGATGGGCATCATGCTGGACCGGGTCAATCGGGTGACCGGCACCACGATCTGCATGGCGATCGCGGCAGCCGGCTTTCTTGCAATCAACGTCGTCGATCATCCGCTGGCGCCGGGGGCGTGGATCTTCTTCGTATTGCTCGGCATCGGCCAGATCAGCGCGTTTGCCGGTGCGGCAACACTGATCGGCCAGGAAGCACCGGTGGCCTCGCGCGGCGCCGTCGTCGGCATGTTCAATACCTTTGGCGCGATCGGCATCCTGTTCGGTACGGCAGTCGGTGGCAGGCTCTACGATTCAATCGGCCCGCATGCCGTCTTCGTCATGGTGGGCGGACTGTCGCTGCTCGTGGTCGGCTATGGCCTCTGGGTGCGCCGCACTGCGCCCGGGCCGCTGGGTGGTGGCGGCGGCGGGTTCATGGCGCACTAGCATCGGGATTGCCGTGCGGCCGTTCAGGCCTCAATGCTCCCGCCCGTCAATCCGCGGCCGCAGCAGCATCGGCGTGCTGCGCCACGCCAGGATGCCAAAGCCGATGAACCAGCAGCTCGCGGCAAGCTCGATCCACAGGCGGTAGGAGCCTGGCGCGAGCTGCGGCGCGATCACGCGCAGGGCCAGTGCCAGGATCATCAGCCACAACACGGTCTTGTCGATCGCATCGAACATGACCTTGCGGCCGGTGTGTCCCCGCGAGATGCGAATGATCATGGCCGGGATGATCAGGCCCATCACGCCGAAGGTGAACAGGTGAATCGAGAAGGTGCCCACCCACGCGCCGCGTCCGGCCATCTCGTAAGCCGCGACCAGCAACTGCGCGGCAATGGCGAGGTAGCCGAGATACATGATGCCGAGGTCGAGGCGTGAGCAGGCCAGCAGCGGTTTCCAGAAAAAGAACCGGACGGTCAGCAGCAGCGCCAGCGTCACGGCGATGCCGGCGCCAAGCAGCGGTGGCAGGAATCCCGCGAACACCATTGCCAGACCCAGCACCTTGATGGAGCCATCGAGCAGCGGGTTGCGCAGGATTTCGGTCTTGAAGATGCCGCGCATGAACTCGCTCAGCGTCCGCTCGAGCATGATGAGAAAGCACACGCGGAACAGGCCGAGCACCATCAGCGTGCCGGCCGCGCCATGCCCGGCGCTGAGCAGCAGTACCTTGGCCGGGATGAACAGCGGCAGCACGATCAGGAAAAACAGGTTGTCGCGGCGGTAGCCGTCGGCTTCCCTGTATTTCAGCAGGCTCCACAGCAGCATGCCGATCAGGCTGACCAGGAACAGCTGGTTCGACAGCAGGAACAGCGGTTGCGGCCAGCTGGCGCCAAAGGCCATGCCGAGGCGCTCGAAGCACCAGGCCGCCACCAGAAAGACCAGCGCACTGCCGTGGTAACCGCGGATCTTGACCCAGTTCTTGGTGGCGGTGAGCAGGAAGCCGCCGAGCAGTGCCCAGCCGAAACCGAAAAACATTTCATGGGCGTGCCATTGCACGATGGAGTAGCGGCTGTCGGGCATGCCGATCGTACCGGCAAACAGCAGGGTCCAGATGATCGGCAGGGTCAGGCCGGACAGGCAGCTGAGAATGAAAAACGGCCGGAAACCGACCAGCCAGACAGGGTGCTTGGAAAGACTCACTTCGACGGAACCTTGACGCGGCAGTTGTCCCTATGATGCCAGCCGGCTGGCCTGTGCGCGACCGGCATGCGGGCGCTGCTCTTGGCAGGCATGCCCGATGGCCATACTATGAGGCACATGGTGGTCATGCAGCGGCTGGATTATTGATAATGAGTCTCTCTACTGCGCAGCGTTTCTGGATGCTTTCGTCGTTGGCGTTGCTGGCAACGACCGTGGCCATCATCTTCATGCAATGGCCGTTGCGCGATCCCGAGGTGATGGCCGATCTGCAGGCCCCTGAGTGCAGTCAGTGGCGCGAGCTGGCTCCGGAGCGGTATTACGATGCCTATCCGATGACCGGCGATGCCTGCTTTGCGTTGCGCACGCTGATGGTCCACGATCAGGTTGTCATCTCCTCGGTCAGCGAATACGACGAACACCGCAAGGCCACCGGCATCAAGCGTGCCGTGAAGTCGCTGCTGACATGGGCCATGATCATGGGCGGCTTTTACGTGGTCGGCTGGGTGTGTTACCGGACGGCTGCAGTGCTCCAGAAAATGAAGGAGCAGAAGCTCAAGGGGCAGAAGCCTGAATGAGTCGCCTTGCAACAGGTGTAATGCAAGCCACCCCATCGACGACAGCACAGGTGCCCGCATAAATCATGTTGGTCGCAATCATCGTTGGATCCTTCGCCGGTACCGCGGCGGCCTGG
>JAHDYN010000047.1 GCA_023383735.1 Gammaproteobacteria bacterium
AGCCGGCGGCAATCACGCACTGCTGAAAGGCAATCACCGTGCGCTGTTCGCCATCGACGACTTCCAGATGGTACGGCGACAGGAAGCTGCCGGTGCCGCGCACGATGTCGACCTTGCGCTTCTGCGCCAGCGTGGCCAGCCCGCCGGTCAGCTTGCCAACCGTGCGATCCTTCCAGTCACGCAAGGCGTCGATGTCGATCTGCGGTTCACCAAAGCGCAGGCCGCAGTCGGCCATGCCCTCGACGTCCTCGATCACCTTTGCCGCATGCAGCAGCGCCTTCGAGGGGATGCAGCCGACATTCAGGCAGACGCCGCCGAGCACTGCCCAGCGTTCCACCAGCGTGACCTTGAGACCGAGATCGGCAGCACGAAACGCCGCGGGATAACCGCCGGGGCCGGCGCCCAGCACCAGCAATCCGGTTTCGATATCGACCGGGCCGGCATAGCTGGCTGCGCCCGCGGGCATCGACTTTGCCGCCGATGGTGGCGCTGCGGGAGGCGCTTCAGGCGCGGCAGCGCTGGCCGCCTTGGGGGCCGGCTGGGCCGTTGACGCGCCAGGCGCCGCGGGCGCAACGACGGCCTCGCCTTCCAGCCGGACGATCAGCTGGCCTTCGGAAACCCGGTCGCCCTGCTTGACCAGAATCTCCTTGACCACACCTGCGGCGGTCGAGGGCACTTCCATCGCCGCCTTGTCGGTTTCCAGCGTGATCAGCGTGCCCTCGGCCTTGACGGTATCGCCGACGGCCACATGCACTTCGATGATCTCGACATCCTGGAAATCGCCGAGATTGGGAACCTTGACCTCGATCACTGCCATCGCCGCTCAGTCCGCCAGCAGGCGATCCACGTCGCCCAGCAGGCCGACGAGGAAGGTCGAGAAGCGCGCGCCGGTTGCGCCGTCGATCACGCGATGATCGTAGGAGAGTGACAGCGGCAGGATCAGCCGGGGCACGAACTTGTCCTTGACCCAGACCGGCCGCATGGCCGAACGACCGACACCGAGGATGGCCACCTCCGGCGCATTCACGATCGGCGTGAAATAGGTACCGCCGATGCCACCCAGGCTCGAGATCGTGAAGGTGCCGCCCTGCATCTCGCTGGCACTGAGCTTGCCGCTGCGCGCCTTCTCGCTCAGCGTGCCCAGTTCGCGCGCGATCGCGAACAGGTTCTTCTGGTCGGCATCGCGGATCACCGGCACCATCAGGCCCTGCGGCGTATCCGCTGCAAAGCCGATGTGCCAGTACTTCTTCTGCACGAGGCCGGTGCCATCCTCGGTCAGCGAGCTGTTGAAGTCCGGAAACTCCCTGAGCGCCAGCACGGCGGCACGGACGAAGAAAGCCAGCGGGGTGAGCTTCACGCCTTCCGCCGCAGCCTTGTCCTTCAGCGCCTGGCGCCGCTCTTCCAGCGCCGTGATATCGGCATCGTCCTGCTGCGTGACATGCGGAATGTTCAGCCAGGCCGCCTGCAGGCGCGGACCGGAGATCTTGCGCACGCGCGACTGCGGGTTGAACTCGCCCGGCCCTAACTTGGCTATGTCCACCACCGGCACGGCCGGCAAGGCGGGACCGGTGCTGACCGCACCGCTCATCACGGACTTCACGAACTGCTTGACGTCATCCAGCAGCACCCGCCCCTTCTGGCCGGAACCCCTGACCCGGCCGAGATCGACGCCGAGTTCACGGGCGAACTTGCGTACCGAGGGACTGGCGTGGGCGCGCGAAAAGCCCGCTTCGTCGATGGGCGGCAAGGCCTGCGCAGACGCCGGCCGCGGCGACGGCGCGG
Organism: Gammaproteobacteria bacterium; assembly: GCA_023383735.1. Lineage (GTDB taxonomy): Bacteria > Pseudomonadota > Gammaproteobacteria > Steroidobacterales > SHZI01. The sequence goes on from JAHDYN010000047.1 coordinate 1,783, forward strand.
GCGCACGTCGCGCCGCCGGTGCGGCGGGGGCTTCGGTCCGGGCAGCGGGCGCAGCAGGTTTTTCGGCGGGTGCAGCCGGTGCAGCGGGAACGACAGCCGATTCGTCGGCTTCGAGAAACGCGATCAGGTCGCCGGTCGACACCCGGCCGCCCTGGGCAACCTTCAGTTCGAGCACCGTACCGGCCACCGGCGAGGGCACTTCCATCGCCGCCTTGTCGGTCTCCAGCGTGATCAGCGTCTGTTCGGCGCGCACCTGGTCGCCCGGCTTGACCATCAACTCGACGATCTCGACGTTCTCGAAATCGCCGAGATCAGGAACTCTTATTTCACGCCGTGCCATGTATCACTCTCAAACCCGGGAAAATCAGACAGTCACTGGATTCGGTTTGGCCGGATCGATGCCGAGCGTCGAAATCGCCCTGGCAACCGTGGCGGCATCCATGCTGCCCTCGTCGGCAAGCGCCTTGAGCGCAGCGAGTGCGACATACCGGCTGTCCACCTCGAAGAACTCGCGCAGGGCGGCGCGGGAATCGCTGCGGCCATAGCCATCGGTACCAAGCGTCACGTAGCGGCCCGGCACCCACGGCCGGATCTGGTCGGCGACGATCCGCATGTAGTCGGTGGCGGCGATGCAGGGGTCAGTCTGTGCAGCGAGGCTCTTCGCCACGAAAGACTGACGCGGCTTGTCAGCCGGATGCAGCATGTTCCAGCGATCGCAGTCGATGCCATCGCGCCGCAGCTCGCTGAAGCTGGTCACACTCCAGACATCGGAGGACACCTGGAAATCCTTCTCGAGCAGCTCGGCTGCAGCGATCACTTCACGCAGGATCGTGCCGGAACCCATCAGCTGCACATGGTGTTTCTGCCGCGCCCCGCTCCGTATCCGGTGCATGCCGCGCAGGATGCCCTCTTCGGCGCCTTCGGGCATGGCAGGCTGCACGTAGTTCTCGTTCATGACGGTGATGTAGTAGAAGACGCGCTCCTGCTGCTCGTACATCCGCCGCATGCCGTCATGGATGATCACGGCTAGTTCATAGCCGTATGCCGGGTCATAGGCCACGCAGTTCGGAATGGTCGAGGCCGCCAGGAGACTGTGTCCGTCCTGGTGCTGCAGGCCTTCGCCGGCCAGTGTCGTGCGACCGGCCGTCGCGCCGAGCAGGAAGCCCTTGGCCTGCGAGTCGCCCGCCGCCCAGATGAAGTCGCCGACGCGCTGGAAACCGAACATCGAGTAGTAGATGTAGAAGGGAATCATGTACACGCCGTGATTCGCGTAGGCGGTGGCCGCCGCGAGCCACGAGCAGAAGGCACCGGCTTCGTTGATGCCCTCCTGGAGGATCTGGCCCTGCTTGTCCTCGCGGTAGTACATGAGCTGCTCGGCATCCTGCGGCGTATAGAGCTGCCCCACCGAGGAATAGATGCCGATCTGGCGAAACAGGCCTTCCATGCCGAAGGTCCGTGCCTCGTCGGGCACGATCGGCACCACGTTCTTGCCGATGGCGGGATCACGCAGCAGGCCGCTGAGCAGACGGACGAAAACCATCGTTGTCGATGCAGTGCGGTCGCCGCTGCCTTCCAGCTGGGTCTTGAAGAGGTCGAGCCCCGGCACGACAAGCGGATCGATACGGCCTTTGCGCGCCGGGAGATAGCCGCCGAGCTGTTTGCGCCGCTCCTGCAGGTAGCGCATTTCTTCGCTGTCCGGTGCAGGCCGGTAGAACGGGAGCTTGTCGATATCGGCGTCCGAAATCGGGATATGGAAGCGGTCGCGCAACGCCTTCAGGTCATCGATGTCCAGCTTCTTGGTCTGATGCGCCGTCATCCGTCCTTCGCCAGCCTGACCCAGACCATAACCCTTGATGGTCTTGGCGAGAATCACCACCGGCCGCCCATCCTGCTGCATGGCACGTGCATAGGCTGCATGCACCTTGATCGCATCCAGACCGCCGCGATTGAGCCGCCAGATCTCGTCGTCCGTGAGATGCGCGACCATCGCCTTGAGTTCGGGATACTTGCCGAAGAAATGCTCCCGCGTATAGGCGCCGCCGGCTGCCTTGAAATTCTGGTACTCGCCGTCGACGGCTTCTTCCATCCGCCGATGCAGAAAACCCTGATGGTCCTGCGCGAGCAGCGGATCCCAGCGCGAGCCCCACAGCACCTTGATCACCGCCCAGCCGGCACCGCGGAACGCCGCCTCCAGTTCCTGGATGATCTTGCCGTTGCCGCGCACGGGACCGTCGAGACGCTGCAGGTTGCAGTTGATCACGAATATCAGGTTGTCGAGCTTCTCGCGCACCGGCATGGTGATGGCGCCCATCGACTCGGGCTCGTCCATCTCGCCATCGCCGAGAAAACACCACACCTTGCGCCCACTGGTATCGACCAGGCCGCGGTGCTCCAGATACTTCATGAAGCGCGCCTGGTAGATGCCCATCATCGGGCCCAGGCCCATCGACACGGTCGGGAACTGCCAGAAGTCCGGCATCAGCCACGGGTGCGGATAAGACGAAAGCCCCTTGCCCTTGCCGACCACTTCCTGGCGGAAATAGTTGAGCTGTTCTTCAGTCAGCCGGCCTTCGAGATAGGCACGCGCATAGATGCCGGGTGACGAATGACCCTGGATGTAGACCAGGTCGCCGCCAGACTCCTCGCTGGCCGCCCGCCAGAAGTGATTGAAACCGACTTCATACAGCGTGGTTGCCGAAGCATAGGTGGCGATGTGGCCGCCGTATTCCGTGCTCCGCCGGTTGGCCTGCACCACCATGGCCATTGCATTCCAGCGCAGGTAGGCCTCGATCCGCCGCTCGATGGCACGATCACCGGGGTACTCGGGCTGCAGCCAGAGCGGAATCGTGTTCAGGTAGGCGGTATTGGGACGGAACGGCAGATAGGCGCCGGAACGCCGGGCGTGATCGACCATCTGGTTGAGCAGAAACTGCGCACGTTCGGCACCATGTGTGCGCAGCACGGAATCAATCGACTCGATCCATTCATGCGTCTCTTCCGGATCGAAATCGTCGGGCTGGATACTCGGGTTGACTGAATCCGACACTGTGGCTCCGCTGGCGTTATGCGACTTGCCCTATACTGCAGGCTGAATGGACTGAGGCTGAGCTGCCAGACGATCAATGATCGGCGTTTCACGAAAACAGGTCAAGCAAGCGGCAAGCGACGGCCTGCTTTCAGCTGGTGTTGATTTCAGGCTCACGCTGACGCCAGGGCGTCCTCGCAAAGCGGCGCTGGCAAAGCTCGATCATCTCATCGTCGTTGCGCCGACGAGGCCTCCCGCTGCCTTGTGGCGCGAACTGCCCGGACTGAAGCCGCTGCAGGCGCGGATCAGGCGCCTCGGCAAGACCGCCACGGGACGCGCACTGCGCGGCATGCTCGGCACCAGTTCAACGGCGGTAACGCTCGGCTTGCTGCCCGCAGCAACCGAGGGCAGCAACTCCGATCTGCCCAACACCTTCAAACTGCTGAAGTTTGCCGGCGAGCTGGTCGCCGACGTGCTCACCGAGGAGCCACGTTCGGTGGGCCTCATCGTGCATGGTATCGACGCGGGAGATGCAGCGCGCATTGCCTCGGCCGTGGTCCTCGCACTTGGCGCGCGCAGCTTTCAGCCCCCGGCATTCCGCAAGGAAAAGCGGCCTGCAGCACCCAGGAAAGTGCAACTGTTCGACATGCCCCAGGAAATCAGCCTGCAACGGACGCTCGCCGAGATCGAGGGAGGCAACCTGGTACGCTGGCTCACGGCACTGCCAGCCAACAAGCTGACCGCCACTGCCTACCGCGAACTGCTGGCCACACTGGCCGTGAAGAACGGCTGGGATTTCGAGTGGCTGGATGAACCGGCGCTCGCCAAGCTGGGTGCCGGCGCCTTTCTGGCCGTCGCGCAGGGCAATGCCGGCCGTGATGCAGGCATCGCCCGCCTGCGCTACCGGCCCGGCGGAAAATCCGCCCGGCCGGATCTCGCCCTCGTCGGCAAGGGCATCATCTTCGATACCGGCGGCACCAACACCAAGGGTGCGGTGCACATGCTGGACATGCATACGGACATGTCAGGCAGTGCCGTATCGCTGGCCGTGCTGCAGGCATTGACCACACTCGAATCGCCGCTGGCTGTCGACTGCTGGCTGGCCATCACCGAGAACCGCAGCGGGCCGAATGCCTACAAGCAGCGGGACGTGATCACGGCAAGCAATGGCGTGACGGTGGAGGTCATGCACACGGATGCCGAGGGCCGCATGGTGCTGGCCGACACCCTCGCACTTGCCGGACGCGACAAACCGCGGCTCATGATCGACTTTGCCACGCTGACCGGGGCCTGCGTCCACGCACTGTCGGAACGCTACAGCGGGATCTTCAGCAATCGCGATTCGCTCCACGAGTTGCTGATACGCGTCGGCCGCGAATCGGGCGAACGCGTCTGGCCCTTCCCCATGGACGAGGACTTCGACGACGATCTCAAGTCAAAGGTGGCAGACATCGGCCAGTGCAGCAGCAGCGGCGAAGCCGACCAGATCCTGGCCGCGCGCTTTCTGCAGCGCTTCGTGCCGGAGGGCACGCCCTGGATCCACATGGACCTCGCATCGGCGACGCGCAAGGACGGCCTCGGGCATGTGCCCGGCGGCTGCACCGGCTTTGGCGTGCGCTATACCGTCGCGCTGCTGCTCGATCATGCAGCCGACCTGCACGAACTGGCCTCACCGGTCATGCAGCCGCGGCACCGCTGATGATCAATACCCGTTTCCGCGGTTTTCTGCCGGTGGTCGTTGACCTCGAGACCGGCGGTTTCAACTCAAAGACCGACGCGCTGCTGGAAATCGCCGCCGTGCTGCTGACCATGGATGAGGACGGCACGCTGCGCCGGGGCGAGACCGTCGCGTGTCATGTGCAACCGTTCCCCGGCGCCAACCTCGAACCGGCCGCGCTGCAGGTCACGGGTATCGACCCCTTTCACCCCCTGCGCCCGGCGATTCCCGAGCGCGATGCGCTGCAGAAGGTCTTCGTTGAAGTGCGCAAGGCGGTCCGGGACGCGGGTTGCAAGCGCGCGATCATGGTTGCGCACAATGCGCACTTCGACCTCGGTTTCCTGAACGAGGCGATTGCGCGTACCGCCATCAAGCGCAGTCCCTTTCATCCCTTCAGCGTGCTGGACACCGCTACCCTGTGCGGCATTGCCTTTGGCCAGACGGTACTCGCCCAGGCGGCACTCGCTGCCGGCATGCCATGGGACAACGAAGCTGCACATGCCGCGGCCTACGATGCGGAAAGAACCGCCGACCTGTTCTGCGACATCGTCAACCGCTTCAAACCGATCTATGCCGCCGCGTTGCCGCTGCCCGTGGCAATCGACCAGACGGAAGTCGCCGATGCGCCACCGGAACCGCCGGACGCGAATTGAAACCGGGCAGGCAGTCTCCTATTCTGCGGGCCTCGGCTTCCACCGACTCCAACCGGACTGCCTGAGGAGATGGACATGAATCCCCTGAAATCGGTCAATGGCGCGATCCTCACCAGCCTGCTCCTGATGGCTGCACTCAGCTTTGCTCTGGGCGGCTCCGGATTCAGCGTGCAGAATCTCGACCGCTGGCTGCACATCGCCTCCGGCGTCACATGGGTCGGTCTCCTCTACTACTTCAATGTCATCCAGGTGCCCGGACTCGCCGACGCTGCGGCGGACAAGGGGGGACCCGGCGGCGTGGGCATCGGCAAGTACATCGTACCGCGCGCCCTGTTCTGGTTTCGCTGGGCAGCGGTGGCGACGGCGCTCTCCGGCATCATCCTGATCGAGTTTGCATTCCGGCCTCTCGGTGGCGGCTTCATGCAGGTGATGGCACTGAAAGAAGGTTTTACCGTCATCGGGGTCGGTTCATGGCTCGGCCTGATCATGGCTTTCAACGTCTGGGTGCTGATCTGGCCGAACCAGAAAAAAGTGCTGGGCATCACGCCGGCAACCGATGAGCAGAAAGCGACGGCGCGCAATGTCGCCCTGCTCGCCTCGCGCACCAATTTCGTGCTGTCCCTGCCGATGCTCATGTGCATGACCGGGCAGTCACACGGCCTGCCCTTCTGAAGCATCCCCGGGAGCAGCGTCAGCTGCGCTACATGTCCTCAAACACCTCGTCACTGATGCTGCCACCTTCGGACGCCATCATCACGTCTGTGCGTGCGGCACTGGCCGAGGACATCGGCAGCGGCGACCTGACCGCCGCACTCGTACCAGAAGCGCAGCAGGCACTGGCGACGGTCATCACCCGCGAACCCGCCGTGCTGTGCGGCCAGGACTGGGCGGATGCCGTGTTTGCAGAGCTTGAGCCGGCAGTCCGCATCGACTGGCACTGCCGCGACGGCGATGTTCTGACCGCAGGACAGAGGCTCTGCGAGCTCCGCGGACCGGCACGCGCCATTCTCACCGGCGAACGGACGGCACTCAACTTCCTGCAAACGCTCTCGGCCGTGGCCAGCACCACGCGTCGTTACGTCGATGCCGTGGCCGGCACCCGCGCGACAATTCTCGACACGCGCAAGACCATTCCGGGTCTGCGGCTCGCGCAAAAGCACGCCGTACGCGTCGGCGGCGGCAGCAATCACCGCATCGGGCTGCATGACGGCATCCTGATCAAGGAAAACCATATCGTCGCGGCCGGCGGTATCACCGCGGCGGTGCATAGCGCAAGAGCGCGGGGCGTCATGGTGCTGCTGGAAGTCGAGGTGGAAACACTGGAGCAGGCCGAAGAAGCGCTGCGCGCTGGTGCCGACCGGCTGCTGCTGGACAACTTCTCCACGCCGCTGATGCGCGAGGCCGTGGCACTGCGCGACCGTCTTGCCCCCGGCAGCGGACTCGAGGCTTCCGGCGGCATCGACCTGCAAACCATCCGCAGCGTTGCAGAGACCGGCATCGACTTCATCTCGGTCGGCGATCTCACCAAGAACATCCGTGCCATCGATCTCTCGATGCGCTTCAGCTTCAGCACGCCTGCCGCCCCGTAGGAGCGCCTTCAGGCGCGACCCATATGTCCGACGAAATTCTTTCCTGCCCGCACTGCACCAAACCACCTGCCCTGTGCATCTGCGACCGGGTGGAAGCGATCGATACGCGGCTGCGCATCGTGATTCTCCAGCACCCGCAGGAGAACGATGCGGTGCTCGGCACCGCGCCGCTGGTGGCCTTGACCCTGCCAAAGGCCACCATCCGCGTAGGGCTGTCCTGGGCCTCGCTGGATCATGCCACCGGGCTGACAGAAGCCAATCGCGAACGCTGGGCTGTACTGGCCGGCGTGAAACTCGGCGTGACCCTGCCCGACGAAGTGCGCGGACAGCCGGTGGTGGTGATCGACCGCAAGGGCCGCGTCCGCGACCTCAAACGTCACGGGCTCGACGGCATCATCGTGCTGGACGGAACCTGGAGCCAGGCCAAGACCCTGTGGTGGCGGAATGCCTGGCTGCTGAAACTGC
>JAHDYN010000048.1:0-8942 GCA_023383735.1 Gammaproteobacteria bacterium
CAGATCACTGTTTTTGGACAGGGTCTGACAGGATAATCCGCCTGGGATTGGTCCGTCACGGGCCAGGGCAGCCGATTCGGGACAGTGGGTGGACATGCGGGCTCGGGGCATTGCTTTCGTTGGCCAGGCAGCTGCACATTCGTGCAGCCCTCGCCCCGTGCGTCTGGCACCCCTGCTGATGTCCGGACTGCTGGTGCTGCTTTCGGCACTGGCCATGCCGCCCGCCGAGGCAGCCAAGAAGAAAGCCTCGACCAACACGAATTCCACCAAGGTCTATCGCTGGGTCGACGCCGAGGGCACGGTTCACTACAGCGACCAGATTCCGCCGGAACAGGCGCCGGCTGATCGGCAGATCCTCAACCAGTACGGCGTACCGATCCGCGCCGAGCAGGGCGCGATGTCGCAGGCCGAGCTCGACGCCGAGAAACGCGCTGCGGCCGAACGCGAGGCCGCACGCGCTGCGGCCGAGCGCGATGCCGTCCTGCTGAGCACCTACCTCTCGGTTGAAGAGATCGAGGCGCTGCGCAACCGTCGCGTGGAACTCATGCAGGGACAGATCTCGCTCACCGAAAACTACCTGCTCAGCCTCGGCGAGAAGCTGGAAAAACTGCAGAAGGAAGCTTCCGCCTTCAAACCCTACAACCAGGATCCCGAAGCCGAGCCGATCGATGCGGCACTGGCCCAGGAACTGTCAGACACCCTCGACTCGATTTCGCTTTACGAGAAGACCCTGCTGGATACGCGCGTCCGGCAGCAACGCCTGGTCGGCGAGTTCGACGCGGCGATCGCCCGCTTCAAGGAACTCAAGGGCCCCTGACGCGCAACGTCGGGCTGCTCAGCCCCGCCCCGTGTGCCCGAAGCCGCCCACACCGCGCGAGGATGCGCTGAACTCCTCCACCACCTCGAACTCCACCTGCACGACCGGCACGAAAATCATCTGCGCCAGCCGGGCGCCTGGTTCGATCTCGAAGGCCTCGCTGCTGCGGTTCCAGCAGGACACCATGATCTGTCCCTGGTAGTCGGAATCGATGAGCCCCACCAGGTTGCCGAGCACGATGCCGTGCTTGTGGCCCAGTCCGGAGCGCGGCAGGATCACGGCCGCGAGTTTCGGATCGCCGATGTGTATCGCCATGCCGGTCGGCACCAGCACGGTCTGGCCGGGCGCCACGCGCAGGGGCGCCTCGACACAGGCGCGCAGGTCCACGCCGGCAGAACCGGCTGTTGCATGTTCGGGCAGGGGAAAATCGCGGCCCAGCCGCGGATCGAGTATGCGCAGTCTGATTTGCATGGAAAATCTCAGTTGCCGGCCGGGCGGCGCAAGGGCGTCACGCTGCCGGCCCGTGATGCAGCATGGCGGGCAGCGACGATGCGGATGATCCGCCGCGCCAGTTCGAGCTTGGACATTCGCGACAGTTCTTCGCCGCCGTCGCGCCACAACACCATGGCGCTGTTGTCATCCTCATCGAAACCCAGCCGCGCACCGACGAGGTTGGCGACGATCATGTCGAGGCCTTTGCCATCGAGCTTCTGCCGTGCGTACTCCTCGAGCCGCTCGGTCTCGGCGGCAAAGCCGACGGTGAACGGCGCCCCTGGCAGCGCCGCGATCGTCGCGAGCAGATCCCTGGACTTGCTCATCTCCAGCACCAGGCGATCGCTGCGTTTCTTGATCTTCTGCGGGGCCGCTTCAGGCCGGTAGTCGGAAATCGCCGCCGCACCGATGTAGATGTCGGTGCCCGCCACGCAGGCGAGCGCCGCCTCACACATCTGTTCGGCTGTTTCCACATCGATACGCCGCAGGTTGCGCGGTGCAGGCAGGTTTACCGGCCCGGCGATCAGCGTCACCTCCGCACCTGCATCGGCCGCTGCCTGCGCGACGGCAAAACCCATCTTTCCGGAGCTGCGATTGCTGATGAAGCGCACCGGATCGATGGGTTCGCGGGTCGGGCCGGCCGTGACCAGGACCTTGAGGCCGGCCAGCAGTCCGCTGACCGACGTTCTGGCCTCGTCCTGCGCCACGGCCCCAAGCCAGGCCTCGGCAAGTTCAGCCGGCTCCACCATCCGGCCGGGCCCGATATCACCACAGGCCTGGCTGCCGACCGCGGGGCCGATGCAACGCACGCCGCGCGACTCGAGGGTGGCCCGGTTGGCCTGGGTGGCCGGGTGACGCCACATGACCTGGTTCATGGCCGGTGCGATCAGGATCGGTGCCTCGGTGGCGAGGCACAGGGTACCGAGCAGGTTGCCCGCGGCGCCGGCCGCGAGCTGCGACATGAAGTGCGCGGTTGCAGGTGCCACCAGCACGTAATCGGCCCAGCGCGCGAGTTCTATATGTCCCATCGCCGCCTCGGCCTCGGCATCCCAGAGGTCGACGCGAACCGGATGACCGGAAACCGCCTGGAACACCGTCGGCGTGATCAGGCGCGCGGCGCTCGCCGTCATCACGACCTGCACTTCGGCACCTGCATCCTGCAGGCGCCGCACGACATCCGGGCTCTTGTAGGCGGCGATGCCGCCGGTAACGCCGAGCAGAATCCGCTTTTTTCGTGACTGGCCCAAGGCGCCGCCTGACGCGGGAGAACAGGCGCAAAGATTACCGCAAAGCGAAAGCAGTCGCGGCGCTTTGTCCACGAGGCCGGCAGTTTTGCCGCTGGTTCCATCGGCTTGCGGAACGGAAAATGCTTTGCTCATGCATCACTCGATCAAAGACTGGCCGGCGCTGGAAAGGCCCCGCGAGCGCCTGGCCCACGCGGGGCCCGCCCATCTCTCGGATGCCGAACTGCTGGCCGTCATGCTGGGTCGCGGTACGGCAGGTGTCTCGGCACTCGACCTCGCCCGCCAGCTGCTCACGCAGTTCGGCGGCATGCGCGGCGTCCTCAACGCACGGCCCAGCGAGCTCGAGGCCCTGCGCGGCGTCGGCCCGGGCAAGTCGGCACTCCTGACCGCCGCCCGCGAGTGCTGTTGCCGCTACATGGGCGAAAAACTGGCCCCCGGCCGGGCCATCGCCGCGCCGACCGACAGCCAGGACTTCCTGCTCGCCCGGCTGCGCGACCGCAGCTACGAGGTGTTCTGCTGCATATTCCTCGACAACCGCCACCGGGTGCTGGCCTTCGAGGAGCTGTTCCGCGGCACGATCGACAACACCACGGTCTACCCGCGCGAGGTGGTCCGGCAGGCCCTGCACCGCAACGCAGCCGCCGTGATCCTCGCCCACAACCATCCCTCCGGCATCCCCGAGCCCAGCGATGCCGACCGGCTGATCACCCGCCGGGTACGCGATGCGCTGGAACTGATCGATGTGCGCCTCCTCGATCACCTCGTCATCGGCGACGGCAGCTGCGTGTCCCTGGCCAGCCGGGGCATGCTCTAGATGCGCCCTGCCCTTGCCACGGGACCGTCCGCGCTGGTATAAAGCCACCCCTTCCGCCATACGGCGGCTCTACCAAGCCATTGACTTAACAGAGGTTTGCCATGTCCCGCGTCTGTCAGGTAACCGGAAAACGCCCGGTTTACGGGAATACCGTGTCCCACGCCAACAACAAGAAGCGACGCCGGTTCCTGCCAAACCTGCACACCCATCGTTTCTGGCTGGAGAGCGAAAAGCGTTTCATCAGCCTGCGGGTATCGAACAACGGCCTGCGCACGATCGACAAGCTCGGCATTGAAACAGTTCTGGAGCAGATGCGCGCCAAGGGCGAGCAGGTCTGAAGGTAAGCAGTCATGGCCAAATCAATTCGCGACAAGATCAAACTGGTGTCCAGCGCGGATACCGGCCACTACTACACCACCACGAAGAACAAGCGCACGCATCCGGAAAAGCTGCAGACCAACAAGTACGATCCGGTCGTCCGCAAGCACGTGGCCTACAAAGAAGCCAAGATCAAGTAACGGCTGAAGTCGCTACCCTGCGGGCAGTCCCATGCCCGAATTACCCGAGGTAGAAACCACCCGGCGCGGCATCGCGCCCTGGCTCGAGGGGCAGCGCATCGCGCGCCTGATCACCCGGGTACCCGCATTGCGCTGGCCCATTCCCGCTGTCCTGCCCGAACGTCTTGCCGGCGCCGAAGTGCTGGCCGTGCAGCGACGCGCCAAGTACCTGCTCCTCTGCACCGACCGTGGCACTGCCCTCCTGCACCTGGGCATGTCCGGCAGCCTGCGCGTGCTGCACGATCCGCCACCACCCGGCCGGCATGATCACTTCGACCTGGTCACCACTGCCGGTGCCGTGATCCGCTTCAATGACCCGCGTCGCTTCGGCGCCCTGCTCTGGACCGAAACCGATCCGGCAACTCACCCCCTGCTGGCCGCGCTCGGGCCGGAACCGCTCGGCACCGCATTCGATGCCGCCTGGCTGCGGGCACATTGCGCGGGCCGCAGGATCGCCATCAAGCCGCACATCATGAATGCGCGAATCGTGGTCGGCGTGGGCAACATCTACGCCAGCGAAGCGCTGTTCCGCGCCGGAATCCACCCGGCCCGCGCCGCCGGTCGCCTGGCGGAAACGCGCCTGGCGGGACTCGTTGCGGCAATCCGGGAGGTACTGGCAGAGGCAATCCGGGCCGGCGGCACGACGCTGCGCGATTTCCGGCAAGGCGACGGCACACCGGGCTATTTCACGCAGGATCTGCGCGTTTATGACCGCGCCGGCCGGCCCTGCATGGTTTGCGCAACGCCGGTAAGACAGCAGGTGCTCGGCCAGCGTTCAAGCTATTACTGCCCGCGCTGCCAGCGCTGAGGCACGGCCGCGCAATCAATAGACGGTGACTTCGCCGCCACCGCGCGGATCGGAAGCCGCATCCACACGACCGGTTTCGCGGTCCCAGGTGACGACCTGCATGTTGCCGAAACTGCGCGGACTCAGCTCAAGGCGGTGACCGCGCGCTTCCAGTCCGGCTTTTTCTTCGGCCGTGAACGCGCCTTCCTCGTAGCTCACCACGTCGGGATAGTACTGGTGGTGATAGCGCTTGAGGCTGGCCATCTGCCGCGCATCGGCGCCATCCACCCAGGCCAGTGTCGAGAGCAGCACCATGCTGATGATGCGGCTGCCGCCGGGCGTGCCGAGAATGGCCACGCCGCGCGGCGATTCGATGAAGGTCGGCGACATGCTCGAGAGCATGCGCTTGCCCGGCGCAATGGCATTGGCATCGGCGCCGAGCAGTTCGAAGCTGTTCGGCGTGCCGGCCTTGATCGAAAAATCGTCCATCTCGTTGTTCAGGATCACGCCGGTACCGGGCGGGATGAAGACCGCACCAAACCAGGTATTGATGCTGAGCGTACCGGCCACGCGATTGCCCTCGGCGTCGAGCACGGAAAAATGCGTGGTATTGGTGCCGCCGCTGGCCGCCGGCGCGATGCCCGGCAGCTCGTCGCTCGGCGTGGCACGGTCGAGCCGGATCGAAGTGCGCTGGCCATCGGCATACCAGGGGCTGAGCAGGCGTTCGATCGGCATCGAAACGAAGGCCGGATCACCGAGATACATGGCACGATCCCGGTAGGCGCGGCGCAGGGCCTCGATGGTCAGATGCTGGCGCTCGACCGGCTGCAGCCTGCCGAGATCCCAGCCACGCAGGATGTTCAGCGCATCACCCATGACCACGCCGCCCGACGATGGCGGCGGTGCCATGACCAGCGTTGCATCGCGATACTGCACGCGTATCGGCTCACGCTCGACCACCTTGTATGCGGCGAGGTCCTCGCGCGTCCAGATGCCCCCCGCCGCCTGCACGCCGGCCACCAGCCGGCGCGCCACGCTGCCGCGATAAAAACCGTCATGACCCTCCGCGGCGAGTCGCCGCAGCGTGCGGGCGAGGTCGGGGAAACGCAGCGTGGCACCCGCCTGGACCGGCTCCCCGCCCGGCATGTAGATGGCACTGAAGGCTGGTGAATTCCGCGCCGCCTCGGCCCTGAACTTGAGGCCCATGCCGATACCGCGGGAAATCACGATGCCCTGCTCGGCGTGGCGGATCGCCGGCGCGAGACTGGCAGCGAGCGGCAGGCGCCCGTAGCGCTTTGCCAGATGGGCAAGCGCCGCCGGTTGGCCCGGGATGCCGGCCGCGAGCGGGCCACTCACGCTGAGACCCGCCCGTGGTTTGCCCTGCGCATCCAGGTACATGTCGCGGGTGGCGGCTGCCGGTGCCACTTCGCGCCCATCGACGATCACCTGGCGTCCGCCATCCGCTTCGTGCAGCAGCCAGAATCCGCCGCCGCCCAGGCCCGAGGCATAAGGCTCGACCACCGCCAGTGTCGCGCTGATCGCCACGGCAGCATCGAAGGCGTTGCCACCTGCGGCGAGGATCTCCTCACCGGCACGAGTGGCCAGCGGATGGGCCGTGGCGATGCCGGACCTGGCCGGTGCCGGCTGCGCGCCGGCAGGCAGCAGCCAGATCCAGACGCAGACCAGCAGCGCCAGTGACTTGTACTGCACGCGCCGCGCCCCGGCCCCACCCCGGCAACTGCTCACTGCTTTGCCAGCTCAGCGCGCTTGCGTGCCAGGGCTGCTGCGACCACGTCCGGCACGAAAGGCCTGATGTCGCCGCCGAGCACGCCTATCTCGCGCACGAAGGTCGATGAAACGAAGGTGTATTCCTCGGCCGGGGTCAGGAAGACGCTCTCGATATCCGGCTGCAGGTGCCGGTTCATGGTCGCCAGCTGGAACTCGAACTCGAAATCCGACACCGCGCGCAGCCCGCGGATGATCACGCGCAGGCCGTGCTGCCGCACATAGTCGACAGTCAGACCGCTATAGCCATCCACCGTGATGTTGGGCGCATCGGCCAGCGCCACACGCGCCATGTCGATGCGTTCTTCGAGCGTGAACATCGGCGTCTTGTTGGGGCTTGCCGCAACGGCAACCACCACGCGATCGAAGAGCCGTGCCGCCCGGCGCACCAGGTTGAGATGGCCGTTGGTCACCGGATCGAAGGTTCCGGGATACATCGCGCCGACTGACATCGTCCTGTGCTCCTCTGGTCCGCGAAACGGGCCGGGTTGTCAGGCAAGCCGGGCCAGCGCAAAGCGCACTTCACCGGCCTCGCGCTCCCGGTGCAGCTGCCAGCCGGATGGCAACGCCGGCAGTGCGTGCCTGCGGCTCGTCTCAAGATAAACCCACGCATGCGGGGCAAGCCAGCCACGCGCGAGGAGTGTACACAAGTTGCCCAGCTCGTTTTCCGCGTAGGGCGGATCCAGAAACACGAGGTCGAAGCTGCGCGGCACCGGACCGGCAAGCCAGCGGCGGGCATCGGCGCGCAGCACGCAGCCCTTGTCCTGGCCCGGACCGCCGAAGCGGCTCAGCACGAGTTCCAGGGCTTGCGCCGCTTCGGCATCCTGCTCGACAAACCAGCTCTCTGCCGCGCCACGCGACAAGGCCTCGATGCCCAGCACGCCGGTTCCGGCATAGAGATCGAGACAATGCATTCCGGGCAGCACGGGGGCCAGCCAGTTGAACAGCGTTTCCCGCACGCGATCCGGCGTCGGCCGGATCTCTGCGCCGGATGCCAGCTCGATCCGCCGGCCGCGCCACTCGCCGGCAATGATCCGCACGCTGCCGGGCGGTTTGCCCGCCTGCCGTGCCCGTCGTTTCTCCATATCCCTCCCGCTCCCCCGTCTGGTCCGGCCACCGTCAGCAAGATTCCTCACCACGCGACCCGCGCTGCGGCGCCGGTTTTACTGATCACCGGGAATCATTAACATGCCGGCATGCCATCTGACAGCACTTCCGGGACCACGTCCCGTCCGGGCTTCTTCGCCCGCCTCAAGGACCGCCTCAACATCGGCAAGGATTCTGCCAAAAGCACTGGCAGCAAGCTTGGCGGTGCGCTGGACTGGCTGGTGGGCCGCAAGCTCGACGAGGCGATGATCGACGAGCTCGAGACCAGCCTGCTCGCCGCCGATGTCGGTGTGGATGCCGCGGAGGACATCATCAGGCGGGTTCGCAGAAAGGCCGGCAACCGCAGCGTCGCCTCGGTCGATGACGCGCGGGCAATCCTGCGCGAATCGATCCGCGAAATCCTCGAACCGCGGGCCCGGCCACTGGTGATCCCGGACACGCCGCGCCCCTTTCTGATCCTGATGGTCGGGGTGAATGGCTCGGGCAAGACCACCACCATCGGCAAGCTCGCGCGGCGACTGCGCGACCAGGGCCTGAAAGTCATGCTGGCAGCCGGCGATACCTATCGCGCAGCGGCCATCGAGCAGCTGCAGGTCTGGGGTGAGCGCAACAACGTGCCGGTGATCACCCAGCAGGCGGGCGCCGATCCGGCAGCGGTCATCTACGATGCCTTCGAAGCGGCCCGCGCACGCGGCATCGATGTCCTGCTGGCAGACATCGCCGGCAGACTGCAGAACAAGGCGCACCTGATGCAGGAACTCCAGAAAGTTGTGCGTATCGCGCGCCGGCTCGACCCCACGGCACCGCACGAAGTGATGATCGTGCTCGATGCCAGCCTGGGCCAGAACGCCGTGTCGCAGGCATTGCAGTTCCACGCGGCCATCGGCCTGACGGGCATCACCATGACCAAGCTGGATGCCGGCGGCAAGGGCGGCGTGCTGATCGCGCTGGCCGAACAGCTGGACGTGCCGGTCCGCTTCATCGGCATCGGCGAACAGGCCGCAGACATGGATGTATTCGATGCCGGCGAGTTCGCCGCCGCGCTGGTCGGATCGGCGGCGGCGCCGCCGGACAGCCGATGATCCGCTTCGAGAACGTCAGCAAACGCTATGACGGCGCACGCGAAGCGCTGTCCAACGTCTCCATCGAAGTCGCTGCCGGTGAACTGGCGTTTCTGACCGGCCGGTCCGGCGCCGGCAAGAGCACCGTACTCAAGCTCGTGGCCCTGATCGAGCGCCCCACGCGCGGACAGGTCATCGTGGGTGGCCGGCCACTGGCCAAGCTCGGCTACCGCGAGATTCCGGCGTACCGCCAGCAGATCGGCATGGTGTTCCAGGAC
>JAHDYN010000048.1:8952-9214 GCA_023383735.1 Gammaproteobacteria bacterium
TGCCACTCATCATCAGCGGCACCGGCCAGCGCGAAATCGGCCGGCGCGTGCGCGCCGCGCTCGACCAGGTCGGGCTGCTGGACCGGGAAAAATATCCGCCGCGGGCACTGTCGGCCGGCGAGCAGCAGCGACTCAGCATCGCGCGGGCAATCGTGAGCCGCCCCAAGGTACTGATCGCCGACGAACCGACCGGCAACCTCGACCCGGATCTGTCACGGGAAATCATGACCCTGTTCCGCCGCCTCAACGAGGTCGGCGTGAC
>JAHDYN010000049.1 GCA_023383735.1 Gammaproteobacteria bacterium
GCTGATGGCCGAGCTGCGCGCCGACTTCGGCACCGCCGTGATGCTCATCACGCACGATCTCGGCATTGCCGCCGGCAGCTGCGACCGCTTGCTGGTGATGCGCGAGGGGCAGTGCATCGAGCAGGGCGGCGTGCAACAGATCTTCCACAAGCCGCGTTCGACCTATACGCAGAACCTGCTCGCAGCCGTGCCGCGCCTCGATGGCGGCGAGGTGCGTGCGCCGCTTGCCGACGCACCGCCGCTGCTCGAAGTCAGCGATCTGGCCGTGCATTACCGCGTGCCGGCAGCCGGTGCGCGATCCGGGCAGCCCCTGCGCGCGCTGGACGGTGTGGCGCTGCGACTCGCCCCGGGCGAGACGCTCGGCGTGGTTGGCGAGTCCGGCTGCGGCAAGTCGACCCTGGCGCGCGCCATCCTGCGACTCGTTGCGCCGACGCAGGGCCGCGTGTGCCTGCTCGGCACCGAACTGGCCCGGTTGCCGGAGCGCGAGCTGCGTCCGCTACGCCGCGACATGCAGCTGGTGTTCCAGGATCCGCTGGCGGCGCTCGATCCGCGCATGACCGTGCGGGATATCGTTGCCGAACCGCTGCAGAGCTTCGAGCCACAGCTCGGCGAGCCGGAAGTCACGGCGCGCATCGCGGCAGCACTGACCCAGGTCGGGCTGGATCCCGCCTGGATGAACCGCTATCCGCACCAGTTCTCGGGTGGCCAGTGCCAGCGTATCGGCATTGCCCGGGCGCTGGTGCTCAAGCCGCAGCTGCTGGTCTGTGACGAGGCGGTCAGCGCACTCGACGTGACCGTTCAGGCGCAGATCATCGGGCTGTTGCTCGAGCTGCAGTCAGAACTCGGCCTGGCGATGATCTTCATCGCCCATGACCTGGCCGTGGTGCGCCGGATCAGCCACCGGATCATGGTCATGTATCTGGGGCGCGTGATGGAGGAAGCCGACGCGATATCCCTGTGCGCGGCACCGCTGCATCCCTACACGCGGGCGCTGATCGCGGCCGTACCGATCCCTGATCCGCAGCTCGAACGGCAAAGAAAACGCGTACTGCTGGCAGCTGAAGTGCCTTCGCTGTTTGCGCCGCCCTCCGGATGCCCGTTCCGGACCCGCTGCAGCCACGCCATCGAGCGCTGTGTCAGCGAGGTGCCGGTGTTGCGGAGGGTTGGCGATAGCGCAGTCGCTTGCCACCGGGCCGGCGAGATCTGAATCAGGGCGCCAGGATGTCGAAGCTCGCGCTGACCTGTGCATCCAGGCTGATCTCACCCGGCGTATAGCTGGCGCCCGCGTCTGATTCGACCGACATGGTCGCCATGCGCAGCATCGGGCCAGGCGGCCGTGGCGAATTGCTGTGTGCGCTGAGGTTGCGCAGCGCGCCGAGCTTCACGCCGAGCGTGTCGGCGATCCGCTGCGCATTGCTGCGCGCATCGGTCGCGGCAGCGGCGAGGGCCTGCCGGCCCAGTTCGCGGCGCTGGCTGCTGTCGAGCTCCGGGGGTGACACTTCGTTGACGCCGGCATCGATCGCGCCCTCGATGAGCTCGCCGAGCTTGTCGAGGTCAGCCAACTCGACCTCGAGCTGGCGCTGGACGAAATAACCGGTGAACACCTGCCGCTTCTGCTGCTGGTCCCAGCGGTACTCGGGCTGGATGGTCAGGCCCGCCGTGCGTACCTTTGATTCCTTGATCCCCAGCCGGCCGCACAGGGCGATGAAGTCCCGGCTTGCCTTCACCGTTGCGGCACGAGCGGCGGACATGTCGAGGTCCCGGCGCTGCACTGCCAGACGCAGGCGGGCGATATCGGGCACCACATCGACGCTGCCGGTGCCGGATACGGAAATCGTGCGCGGCTCCTCGTCAGCCTGTACGGCAATCGGGGCGGCGAGCAGACAGAACAACAGCAGACCGGAACGGATAGCCATGCGCGGATTTCCCCGTAAATTATTGTGCAGTCTGGAATTGGCGGCTGCGTGTCACTAACATAGCCGCCGGTCCAACCTGCTTCAACCCCCGGTTGCGGGCCCCTCAAGGGCGCCTGTACCGGCAAACCATCAAGGCACAGCACATGCGCACGATTCTGCCCGCACTCTTTCTCACGGCCTCGGCGCTGCTCGGTACGACGCTGCCGGCAGCCGCACAGGAGGCAGGCGATGCCGCGCGTGGCCAGAAGCTGGCCGACACCTGCATGGGCTGCCACGGCATCCCCGGTTACCGCAATGCCTATCCCTCGTACGCGGTGCCGAAGCTCGCCGGCCAGCATCCCGAGTACCTCAATATTGCGTTGCAGGGCTACAAGGCCCGGACGCGCAAGCACGAGACCATGTATGCGCAGGCCGCGACGCTCAGCGACCAGGACATGCGTGATCTGGCGGCCTTCCTGGCCGGCAGCGCCGCGCTGAAAACCGGCGCCGCAGTGGACGGCCCCGGCAAGGAGAAGGCAGCCGCCTGCGTGGCCTGCCATGGCGAGGGCGGCCGCAGCCAGATGCCGAACTGGCCGGTGCTGGCCGGCCAGACAGCCGACTACCTCGAGCATGCGCTGCATCAGTACAAGGACGGCGAGCGCAAGGATCCGATCATGGGCGCACAGGTCGCCGCCCTGTCCGATGCAGACATCCGGGCCCTGGCCAGCTACTTCGCTGCGCAGCCCGGCTTGCAGACCGCCGTCTACAAGAAGAAATAGTCCGGCAAATCAGGCCGCCACTGGCGGGAGCCAGCATGGATTCCTTCAAGGCTCTGCGCATACACCAGGAAGACGGCCGGATCGTGCCGCGCCTGGAACGGCTTCGCCTCGACCAGCTGAGCCCCGGCGACGTCGTCATCCGCGGCGAATACTCCAGCGTCAACTACAAGGACGCACTCGCTGCGACCGGCAAGGGCCGCATCCTGCGGCGCTTTCCATTGGTCGGCGGCGTCGACGTGGCGGGTACGGTCGTCAGCTCGGCCGATCCGCGCTGCAAGCCCGGCGACCGGGTGGTCGTTACCGGCGCGGGCCTGAGTGAAACCCACGACGGCGGCTTCAGCGAATATGTGCGGGTGCCGGGCGAATGGGTCATTCCACTGCCCGAAGGGCTCGATCCGCGCACGGCGATGAGCTTCGGTACCGCCGGTTTCACCGCTGCGCTTGCCATTCACCGCCTCGAGCAGAATGGCCAGACCCCCGGGCTCGGTCCGGTGATCGTCACCGGCGCCACCGGCGGCGTCGGCAGTTTTGCCGTCGCGATGCTGGCCGAGCGCGGCTATGCGGTGACGGCGCTGACGCGCAAGACCACAGCCAGTGACTACCTGCAGCGCCTCGGTGCCAGCGCCATCATGCCGCTCGCCGACGTGGATGCCGGGACGCAACCGCTGAAAAAAGCGCTCTGGGGCGGGGCCATCGACAATCTCGGCGGTGCGACCCTGGCCTGGCTGACCCGCACCACCGTCCCCTGGGGCAGCATCGCCAGCGTCGGCCTCACGCAGGGCACCGATCTCGACACCACCGTGTTGCCCTTCATCCTGCGCGGCGTGAGCCTGCTCGGCATCAATGCCGTCGAGGTGCCCCGCTCCGTGCGGCTCGACATCTGGCAGCGGCTGGCCGGCGAGTTCAGGACGGCCGCACTGGGGCGGATCGCCAGCCGGGAAATCGGCCTGGATCAGCTGATTGCCGAACTGCCGGCCTGGATCGATGCCACCGTGGTCGGGCGCTGCCTGGTCCGGCTGGGCTGAACAGCGGATCACGCAGGGCTTTGGCTATACTGACCCCGCCTGCCGGATCGCCTGAAGAGCAGCTCCGCAAACACCTCCCTGAACTTGGCCTCGGCGCCGATGCAAGGCTGGTGGACGCGCTCGCCGCCTACCTGCGTCTGCTCGACAAGTGGAACCAGGCCTTCAATCTGACCAGCATCCGCGATCCGGGGGAGATGGTGGTGCGGCATGTGCTGGATTCACTGTCGGCACGGCCCTTCCTGCAGGGCGGGCGCGTGCTCGATGTCGGTTGTGGCGCGGGCCTGCCCGGGATACCGCTGGCGCTGGCCGACCCGGGGCGCAGCTACACCCTGCTGGACTCGGGACTGAAGAAGATACGCTTCGTGCGCCAGGCGATCGCTGAACTGAAGATCAGCAATGCCGACGCGGTACAGATGAGAGTCGAGGACTACGCACCGATGCAACTGTTCGATACGGTGACTTCCCGCGCCTTCGCTTCCCTGCCCGACTTCGTCGCGGGCGCGGGGCGGCTGGTCGCACCGGGCGGCAGATTGCTGGCCATGAAGGGCCGTTTGCCGGCCGACGAGCTGGCAGCGCTGCCCGATGGCTGGGTGGCCGGGGCGGTGACGCCGGTGCGGGTGCCGGCGCTGGATGCCGAGCGCCACATGATCGTGGTCAGCCGTGGCGCCGGCGATACCGGGCGCGCAGCATGAGCCGCGTCATCGCTGTCACCAACCAGAAAGGCGGGGTCGGCAAGACCACCACCACCGTCAACCTCGCCGCTTCACTGGCCGCGCTCGAGCGGCGGGTGCTGCTGGTGGATCTCGACCCGCAGGGCAATGCGACCACTGGCTGCGGCATCGACAAGCAGACCCTCCAGGCCTCCACCTGCGAGGTGCTGCTCGGCGAGGCCAATGCGCTCGACACCATCGTCTCGGTGACCAACGCCGGCTTTGCCGTGTTGCCGGCCAATGCCGATCTCACGGCAGCCGAAGTGCGCCTGCTGCAGGAGATCGGCCGTGAAATGCGCCTGCGCAAGGCGCTCGAGCCGGTCCGGCCGCTCTACGACTATGTGCTGATCGACTGCCCGCCGACCATCAACATGCTGACCCTCAACGCGCTGACGGCGGCCGACGGCGTGCTGATCCCGATCCAGTGCGAGTTCTACGCACTCGAAGGCCTGTCCGCCCTGCTGGAAACCGTCAAGCAGGTGCGCAACACGGTGAACCCCGAGCTGAACATCGAGGGCCTGCTGCGCACCATGTACGACCCGCGCAACCGGCTGGCCACCGATGTGTCTGCCGAACTCGAGAAGCTGTTTCGCGACAAGGTCTACAAGACCATGATCCCGCGCAATGTACGCCTCGCCGAGGCGCCGAGCTTTGGCCTCCCGGCGCTGCTGCACGATCGCAGCTCGCGCGGCGCACAGGCGTACATGGAGCTGGCTGCCGAGGTGCTGGCGGCGGAGACGGCCACGGGCACTGCCGCCAATCAATCGGGCTAGAATGCCGCCGGTTCGGGCGATCCCGGCAGCACAGGCGGATACACCATGTCAGTAAAGCGAACCGGCCTCGGCCGCGGCCTGGAAGCCCTGCTGGGCAGTCCCGGTGAGGCCGCCCAGACCACGGTTCCCGGTTCGGCGGCGGGCGCCAGAAGCCCGGCGAGCGAGGGGTTGCGCACCCTGCCGGTCGACCTGCTGGTGCGCGGTGTCTACCAGCCGCGGCACGACATGCACCACGAATCGCTGGAAGACCTGGCGAGTTCGATCCGCACCCAGGGCGTGATCCAGCCGATCGTCGTCCGCCTGCTGCCGGAAAAGGGCCCGGGCAACACGCCGAAGTACGAAATCATCGCCGGCGAGCGCCGCTGGCGGGCCGCCCAGATGGCGGGCCTGCAATCAGTGCCGGTCGTGGTCCGCGATGTGCCCGATTCCGATGCGATCGTCATGTCGCTGATCGAGAACATCCAGCGGGAAAACCTCAGCCCGCTGGAGGAGGCGCTCGCGGTGCGCCGGCTCATCGATGAATTCGGGCTGACCCACGAGGCGGCCGCCGATGCCATCGGCCGGTCGCGGGTGGCGGTCTCCAATCTGCTCCGGCTCATGCAGCTCGGGGAAGTGGCCCGCGAGCTGCTGGAGAAACGCGCCATCGAGATGGGCCATGCGCGCGCCCTGCTCGGCCTGACGGACAGCCGGATGCAGGCCGAGGTCGCCCGCCTGGTCGCCACCAAGGGCTTGTCGGTGCGCGAGACCGAGCGGCTGGTGAAGCGCATGCAGGAGGGCCAGGCCAGCAAGGGCGGCAAGCCCGCGGTCCAGTCCAAGGATCCCGATGTGCGGCGACTCGAGAACGATCTGGCCGAAAAGCTCGGCGCGCAGGTCTCGATCCAGCATGGCCGCGGCGGCAAGGGCAAGGTGGTGGTGAGCTACAACAGCCTCGACGAGCTCGACGGCATCCTGGCCCACATCAACTAGCGAGGCAGGGGCTGAAAGCCTTGTTGCTCAAGACCTTGGGCCTGATCGGGAAAAGCGCACAATGTTGCCAGCATATCGACACTGGCGATATTTTCCGGTCGCCGGCAGCGACTCCCGGTCCCGGTGGATACGCCGCTTGCAACGAGCGCTGTCGTTCCTGCCGATGACAGCTGAATTGCTCTTGATTGCACGCTGCATCATCTCTAGACTTCCGCGCCTTCGCAGCGCGTTGCGCTGATTACAGTTGCCACATGACCGGCGCGACGCAGAACCAGAAACCACTGCGCCGGGCCGCTTATCGTCTCGCTGCCTGGCAGGCCGCGCTTACCTTCGGGGTGGCAGCGGTTGCAGCGGCAGTCGGTGAGCCTGGGGCAGCACAGTCGGCATTGATGGGCGGTGGCATAAACATCGTCGCAGGGCTTTATCAGGCGCTGCGGATGTTCAGCAGCCAGGCGGCCCTGCAGCCCGAACGCTTTATGCGTGCGGTCTACACAAGTGAAGCGATCAAGATCGCCCTGACGGTGGCGCTCTTTATCGTGGTGATCCGGGTCATGCGCCCGCAGTTTGCACCCATGATCGTCGCCTATGCGGCGACCTTTGTGGTGTATCTGGTGGCGCTCGGTACGGGTTATCCCTGGATGCAGAATGAATTCGGCGAGGCTAAGCTTCCCGGCCCGGTGACTGGCCGCGACAGCCCTGACGATGACTAGAACCCGGCGACGACCAGAACCAGGACGACGGTAAGCAAGGCATGTCAGCAGAACTCCATACCCCTGCCGATTACATCCGCCACCACCTCACGCACCTTCAGGTCTGCAAGACCGACGAAGGCTGGGTGTGGAATCACTGCGACGGCAACTTCATGTCCGTCAATGTCGACTCCATGTTCTTTTCCATCGGATTGCTGATCTTCCTCTGCTGGCTGTTCCGGCGCGTTGCGGTCACGGCCACCAGGGGCCGGCCCGGGCGGGTCCAGGCCATGGTCGAGCTGGTCTACGATGTGGTCGATTCCAGCGTCCGCAGTACCTTTCACGGCAAGAGCAAGCTCATCGCACCCCTGGCACTGACGATCGTGTCCTGGGTGTTCATGATGAATCTCCTCGACCTGATTCCGGTCGATTTCGTGCCCTATCCGGTCGAGCAGTCGGGTCTGGCGAAATACCTGCGCATCGTGCCGACCGCCGACGTCAACGTGACCTTCGGCATGTCCCTCTCGGTGTTTGCGCTGGTCATTTTCTACAGCATCAAGATGAAGGGTGCCGGCGGCTTCCTCGCCGAGCTGACCATGAACCCGCTAAACCCGAAGACCCTCGGCATGCCCCTGATCGCCTGGCCGCTGGTGATCGCCTTCAACTTCCTGCTCGAGAGCGTGGCACTGCTGGCCAAGCCGCTTTCGCTCGCCCTGCGGCTGTTCGGCAACATGTATGCCGGCGAGCTGATGTTCATCCTGATCGCCCTGCTGGGTATCTGGCAGCTGCCGCTGCATTTCCCCTGGGCCGTCTTCCATATTCTGATCATTACCTTGCAGGCCTACATATTCATGATGCTCACGATCGTCTACCTGAGCCAGGCACACGAGCACCACTAGACCAAACCCTTTGTCCACAACACTTTGATAACGAGCCAGGAGTAACCGATGGAAACTGTAATTGCCTCAACTGCGATCGCCGTCGCGCTGATGATGGGCCTGAGTGCGCTCGCCGTAGGCATCGGCATGGGCCTGCTCGGCGGCCGCTTCCTCGAAGCATGTGCCCGCCAGCCCGAACTGGCCAACATGCTGACCACCAAGATGTTCCTCGCTGTCGCACTGCTCGACGCGGTGGCCATGATCGGTGTGGGTATCGCGCTGTTCTTCGCTTTCGCCAATCCGTTCATCGGCCAGCTGCAGTCAGCTGTCGGCGGTTGAGGCGGGGCTTCACGGCCCCCGGCTTGATAGCAGGAGTCACGCGGTGAATATCAATCTCACGTTGCTTGGCCAGGCCATCGCCATGGCGGTGTTCGTCTGGTTCTGCATGAAGTATGTCTGGCCGCCGCTCATGCAGATCATCGAAGAGCGGCAACAGCAGATCGCTGACGGACTGGCAGCTGCCGACAAGGGCGCGCGCTCCTTTGAAGAAGCGCAGGTCCGTATCGCCACGCTCGTCGAAGAGGCACGCGGGCAGGCGCGCACCATCATCGACCAGGCGCAGACGCGCGCCAACGACATCGTCGATGAAGCGCGCAGCGGTGCCGAGCAGGAGCGTGAGCGCATCATCCAGGCGGGCAAGGCCGATATCGACCAGCAGATCAACCGGGCGCGCGACGAACTTCGCGCGCAGGTTGCGACGATCGCGGTGGCTGGTGCCGAAAAGATCCTGGCGCGGGAGATCGACGCCCGCGCCCACCAGGATCTGCTCGACAAGCTCGTGGCACAGATTTAGGAACCCCGCGAATGGCCGATCATGCCTTTGCTGCCCGCCCCTATGCCCAGGCAGTCTTCGAGATCGCGCGCTCGACGGGTGACTTCCGTTCCTGGTCGGAGTTCCTGCAGCTGGCAGCCTCGCTGGTCCTGGACCCGGAACTCGGCAGGATCCTGCAGATCCCCGGCGGTGACGTGGACAAGATCGCCGTGGCGATGGCCGACATCTGCCGCGAGCAGCTCGGCACCCAGGCCTTTGCGGGCGACGGCTCGCGCGATACGGCCACGAACTTCCTGCGCCTGCTCGCCGAGAACCGTCGTCTTCCCGCCCTGCCGGACATCGCCGGGCGCTACGAGGTGCTCCGGGCTGAAGCAGAAAACACTCTCGACGTCGTGCTGACTTCCGCATCGGCGGTGGATGAGGGACAACAGTCCCGGATTGCGGCGTCGCTCAAGCAGCGCCTCGGCCGGGAAATCCGGATCAGCGTGAAGCTCGATCCGGCGCTGATCGGCGGTGCGCGTCTCCAGATCGGGGATCGCGTGATCGACGGCAGCGTACGTACAGGACTGGACAAACTGGCAACCGCCCTGAGCGT